>DASXIH010000147.1:0-3627 GCA_036498125.1 Thermoanaerobaculia bacterium | reverse complement strand
GCAAATACGGAGGTTAGCTCTCAATGGCCAAAGAGAAATTCGACCGCAGTAAGCCCCATGTGAACGTTGGCACGATCGGTCACGTCGACCACGGCAAGACCACGCTCACCGCTGCCATCACCAAGATCCTCGCCGCGCAGGGAACGGCCACGTTCGTTGCGTTCGACCAGATCGACAAGGCTCCCGAAGAGCGCGAGCGCGGCATCACCATCGCGACCGCCCACGTCGAGTACTCGACCGCGAAGCGTCACTACGCGCACGTCGACTGCCCGGGTCACGCCGACTACGTCAAGAACATGATCACCGGCGCCGCCCAGATGGACGGCGCGATCCTCGTGGTCGCCGCCACCGACGGCCCGATGCCCCAGACGCGCGAGCACATCCTGCTCGCCCGCCAGGTCGGCGTGCCGGCGATGGTCGTCGCCCTCAACAAGGTCGACGCCGCCGACCCCGAGTTGCTCGAGCTCGTCGAGCTCGAGATCCGCGAGCTCCTCAGCTCCTACGAGTTCCCCGGCGATGACATTCCCATCGTCCGCGTCTCCGCCCTCAAGGCGCTGGAGTCCGGCGATCCAAAGTCGGAGTGGGGCCAGAAGATCATGGAGCTGATGGACGCCGTCGACAGCTACATCCCGCTGCCGGAGCGCGCCATCGACAAGCCGTTCCTGATGCCGGTCGAAGACATCTTCTCGATCTCGGGCCGCGGCACGGTCGTCACCGGCCGTATCGAGCGCGGTATCGTCAAGGTCGGTGAGGAAATCGAGATCGTCGGCATTCGCCCGACCGTCAAGAAGGTCGTCACCGGCGTCGAGATGTTCCGCAAGCTCCTCGACCAGGGTCAGGCGGGCGACAACGTCGGCCTCCTGCTCCGCGGCGTCGAGCGTAAGGACGTCGAGCGCGGCCAGGTTTGCGCCAAGCCGGGCTCCATCACCCCGCACACGAAGTTCAAGGCCGAGGTCTACATCCTGACGAAGGAAGAGGGCGGCCGTCACACGCCGTTCTTCAACGGCTATCGTCCGCAGTTCTACTTCCGTACGACCGACGTCACCGGAACCGCCGAGCTTCCCGCGGGCGCCGAGATGGTCATGCCGGGCGACAACACGTCGCTGGTGATCAATCTCATCGCGCCGATCGCGATGGAGAAGGGTCTCCGCTTCGCGATCCGCGAGGGTGGCCGCACGGTCGGCGCCGGCACGGTCACGGACATCGTCGAGTAGCTCATATAGGGCCGGCTCTCAGCCGGCCCCTTGTTCTTTATTGAAGGTCACAAACCATGATGAACGAAAAGATCCGCATCCGACTCAAAGCGTACGACTACCGCGTCCTCGATCAATCGACCTCCGAGATCGTCGACACGGCCAAACGCACCGGCGCCAAGGTGGCGGGACCGATCCCTCTGCCGACGCAGGTGTCGCGCTACACCGTCCTTCGCTCGCCGCACGTCGACAAGAAGTCGCGCGAGCAATTCGAGATGCGGACGCACAAGCGGCTGCTCGACATTCTGGAGCCGACGACGCAGACCGTCGACGCGCTCATGAAGCTCGAGCTTCCCGCGGGCGTCGACGTCGAGATCAAGGCGTTCGGCAAATAACGACGCCCAACACACGAACCGGCTGGTCCGGTTCCAAGGTGAACTGAGATGGCAATCGAAGGAATCATTGGCAAGAAGGTCGGAATGACCCAGGTATTCGCCGAGGACGGCGCGCTCGTCCCGGTGACGGTCATTCAGGCCGGTCCATGCCTCGTGGTACAGAAGAAGACCGCCGACAAGGACGGCTACGACGCCGTGCAGATCGGACTGGTCGAGAAAATCTCGAACCGCCGCATCACCAGCGCGCAGCGCGGCCACTTCGAGAAGGCCGGCCTCCAGCCGCTGCGCACGCTCGCGGAAGTGCCGTACAGCGGTGACGCGAACGTCGGCGACAAAGTGCAGGTCGACATCTTCAAGGCGGGCGACTCGATCGACGTGATCGGTCAGTCGAAGGGCAAGGGCTTTCAGGGCGTCATGAAGCGTCACAACTTCTCCGGCGGCCGCGCCTCCCACGGCTCGATGTTCCACCGCGCTCCCGGCTCGATCGGCGCTTCGGCGTTCCCGTCGCGCGTCATGAAGGGCATGCGCATGGGCGGCCGTATGGGCGGCGATCAGGTCACCGTCAAGAACCTCCGCGTCGCCAAAATCGACTCCGAGAACAACCTCCTGTACGTGCGCGGCGCGGTGCCGGGCGGCCGTAACGGCGTCGTCTACATCCGCTTCGCGAAAACCGGGAAGGGAGGCAAGTAGCCATGCCGACCATTGACGTCAAGAACTGGGACAATAAGAAGGTCGGCTCGGTCGATCTGCCCGAAGAGATCTTCGCGTACCCGTACAAAGAACACCTCATCCACGAGGCGGTGCGGAACTATCTCGCCGGCCTCCGCCAGGGAACGCACAAGATCAAGAACCGCTCCGAAGTGAGCGGCTCGGGCAAGAAGCCGTTCAAGCAGAAGGGGACGGGTCGCGCGCGCCAGGGCGGCAATCGCCCGCCGATCCACCGTCACGGCGGCACCGTCTTCGGACCGACGCCCCGCGACTACAGCTACAAGATGAACGCGCAGGAGAAGAAGGCGGCCCTCAAGAGCGCCCTCTCGCAGCGCGTCAAGGAAGGGAAGTTCATCGTCATCAGCGACGCGACGGTGGACGAGCCGAAGACCAAGGCGCTCGCCGCGAAGGTGGCGAACGTCGGCGTCGAAGGCAAGGCGCTCCTGGTCGACTCGATGGAGAACACCAACGCGGTGCTCGCCTCGCGCAATAACCCGAAGGTGCGTTTCGTCGATGCGACTGCCGTCAACGTCTACGACGTCGTCAACAGCCGCTACATCGTTCTGAGCCAGTCGGCACTGCAGCGACTCACGGAGTCATTGGAGAAGTGATGAACGCAAACGAGATCATCCGCCGGCCGCTGGTCACCGAAAAGAGCACCATCCTTCGCGAGGCGGGGAACGTCATTGCGTTCGAAGTTTCGCCGAAGGCCAACAAGATCCAGGTCAAGCTCGCGGTTGAGGAGCTCTTCAAAGTCAAAGTCGAAGAAGTCCGCCTCTTCAACGTGCGTGGAAAAGTCAAACGGATGGGACGTTACGAAGGCAAGCGCCGCGACTGGCGTAAGGCTTATGTGCGTCTCAAGGCAGGGGAAAAGGCGCCCGACTTCATTGAAGGCGTCTGAGAACCAGGCGAAAAACTGAGGAAACTATGCCTGTAAAAAACTATAAGCCGACCTCCCCCGGCATTCGCTTCCAGTCTCATCACACGTTCGATGAGATCACGAAGACGAAGCCGGAGAAGTCGCTGACGAAGGGGAAGATGAAGACCGGCGGTCGCGCCAGCACCGGCCGGGTCAGCTCCCGCTTCATCGGCGGCGGTCACAAGCAGAAGTACCGCGACATCGACTTCAAGCGCGACAAGCACGGGATTCCCGCGAAGGTCGCGGCCATTGAATACGATCCGAACCGCACCGCGCGTATCGCGTTGCTGCATTACGCCGACGGCGAGAAGCGCTACATCCTCGCGCCGGACGGCCTCAACGTCGGCGCGACGATCACGTCCGGTCCGGATGTCGACATCCTCGTCGGCAATGCCCTTCCGCTCTCGAAGAT
>DASXIH010000146.1:0-3240 GCA_036498125.1 Thermoanaerobaculia bacterium | reverse complement strand
GTCGGGCTGAAGCCCGACCTACGTTTCGTCGGGGCCGGCGCCACACAGAGGGGTCACACCCGGGTGAGCTTGGCGTATCTGGCGACGAACTTCTTGGAGCCCACCCGGTCGAAGTAGACGGTGAGCTTGGCGTCGGGGCCGGAGCCTTCCATGGTGAGGATGGTGCCGACGCCGAACTGTTCGTGGCGGACGCGGGCGCCGCGTTTGTACTCGACCGGCGCGCCGGGGTCGGCGGGGGTCGCGGGGCGGGCGGCGGGGCGGATGGCATTCGGGTCGAACTGGATCGGCTTCTGGGCTTCGCCGCTGTTCCCGAAAAATGAGAGGACGCTGTTGACCGACTCGGCCGGCTTTGGCTTCGGCTTCGGTGCGGCGTACGGGCGCTGAGGCGCAGGCTTGGAGTACCCGTACATCGGCTTCTCGCGCCAGCTCGGCTCGGCCGGCGTGTAGCGGGCGCCGGCGAGGCGCTGCTCGTCCCGCACTTCCTGCGGGATCTCGCCGAGGAATGAGGAGGGGGACTGCTCGCGAAAGCGGCCGTGGAGGCGGCGCTCGAGCGCGTGGAGGCAATACAGCTGCTCGCGGGCGCGGGTCATCCCGACGTAGCAGAGGCGGCGCTCCTCCTCGACGTCGTCCGCCTGTTCGAGCGAGTTGGAGTGCGGGAGGATGCCCTCCTCCATCCCGGCGAGAAAGACGATGCGGAACTCGAGGCCCTTCGCGGCGTGCAGCGTCATCAGCGTGATGCCTTTCGCCGAGTCGTAGCGGTCGAGGTCCGAGATCAGCGTCAGCGAGTCGAGGTAGTCGCCGAGAGTGGCATTCGGGGTGGCCTCCGTGAACTCGCGCGCGGAGTTGATCAACTCGTCGATGTTCTGGAGGCGCGACTCGTCCTGCACGTCGCGCGACTCGGCGAGCATGCGGCGGTAGCCGGTGCGGAGCAGCAGGTAGTCCAGGAACTCGGGGATCGGATTCGTGGCGGCGCGCTGCAGGTCGTGGACGATCTCGCGGAACTCGCGCACCGCCTTCGCCGCGCGCGGCGGGAGGAACGAGACGTCGCCGTCGATCACCGTCCAGAGCGTGTTGTTGCTGTCGAGCGAGCGGCTGTTGAGCGCTTCGAGCGTCGTGTCGCCGATCCCGCGCGACGGTACGTTGATCACCCGCTCGATCGACGGCGTGTCGTGCGGCCGGACCGAGAGGCGGAGGTACGAGAGGACGTCCTTGATCTCGGCGCGTTCGTAGAACTTCACGCCGCCGACGACGCTGTACGGAATGTTCGCGCGCAGCAGCTCTTCTTCAAAGGGCCGCGACTGCGCGTTCGTCCGGAAGAGCACCGCCATCTCGGTCATCGGCATGCGGCCGCGGAGCGAGACGATCTTCTCGATGACGAACTGCGCTTCCTCGCGCTCGTTGCCGGCCGTGACCACCCGGACCTTGTCGCCGCGTCCGGAGTCGGTGAAGAGCGTCTTCCCCTTGCGCGCGACGTTGTTCGCGACGACGCCGGTGGCCGCGTCGAGGATGTTGCCGGTGGAGCGGTAGTTCTGCTCGAGCTTGACGATTTTCGCTCCTGGAAAATCATGCTCGAAATTGAGGATGTTATTGATGTCGGCGCCGCGGAAGCGGTAGATCGACTGGTCCTCGTCGCCGACCGCCATGATGTTTCCTTCCTTGCCGGCGAGGAGCTTCACGAGGACGTACTGCGCGCGGTTGGTGTCCTGGTACTCGTCGATCAGGAGGTGCTGGAAGCGCGCGTGGAGTTCGTCGCGTACATCCTCGTGCTTCTCGAGCAGCTCGACGTATTTGCCGATGAGATCGTCGAAATCCATGGCGTCGAACTCACGGAGGCGCTTCTGGTAGAGCTTGTAGATTTCGCCGACGCGGGCGCCGAAGAAGTCGAGGTTGTTCTTCTCGTACGCCTCCGGTCCCATCAGCTCATTCTTGGCGGCGGAGATCCGGTTCAGGACCGAACGCGGGGGAAAGGCGTCGTCGTTGACGTTCATCTCGCGCATGCAGCGGCGCAGGAGCGTGAGCTGGTCGGCGGTGTCGTAGACGGCGAACGACTTCGTGTAGCCGAGGCGGTCGGCGTAGCGGCGCAGGATCCTCAGCGAGGTCGAATGAAACGTGCCGATCCACGGTCTGTAGCCGCCGGCCGGCACGAGCCGGTCGACGCGCGAGAGCATCTCGTTCGCCGCCTTGTTGGTGAACGTGACAGCGAGGATGTTCGCCGGGTTCACACCGAGCTCGCCGATCAGGTAGGCGATCCGGTAGGTGATGACCCGCGTCTTGCCGGAGCCGGCGCCCGCGAGCACGAGCAGCGGCCCCGATCCGTGGGTTACAGCGTCCCGTTGCCGGGGGTTGAGTCCGGTGAGGTCGATCATGAATGCAGGATGCAGAATGCAGAATCCGACGCCGCTGTTCCCCTTGCAGTACACTACCTCGCGGTCGCAGCGGAGGCTTCATGTTCGGTCTTGGATTTCCTGAACTTCTCTTGATCCTGATCATCGTGGTCGTCGTCTTCGGCGCCGGCAAGCTTCCCCAGCTCGGGAAGGGCCTAGGCGAAGGCATCTCCAATTTCCGCGACGGCATCAAAGGGAAGCCCGAGCCTGAAAAGCCGGCTCTCGAAGAGAAGAAGTAGTTTCCAGCGAGGCGGGCGTTGCCGTTCGGCGATTCGTCACACCAGAGCAGCGCTCCGATCTATCAAACGGATCTCGCGCATACTCCGCTCCCCGAGATCCTCGTCACCATCCATCGCTACAAAGCGCCCGGCGCGATCGACTGCCGGCGCGGCGATGAGACGAAGCGGATTTTCCTCGACCACGGCCGCATCATCTTCGCCACGACGAACCAGCTGACCGAGTCGCTCGGCGACCGGCTGGTGCGCGAAGGACGCATCACGCAGGCGCAGTACGACGAGAGCCTGGTGCGGATGAAGATCACCGGCAAGCGGCACGGCATCACGCTCGTCGAGATGCAGATGCTGACCGCCGAGGAGCTGTTCGTCCTCGTGCACGACCAGATCCAGGCGATCATCGACTCCGTCTTCGCCTGGACCACCGGTACCATCGCCTTCACCCCCGGCCGCGACAAGGCGCTCGAGTTTGTGAAGGTCGATATCTCTGTGCCCGACGCGATCGTCCGCGGCGTCCGCCTCATTCCCGACGCAAAAGGCCTCGTGGCGCGACTCGGTACGAAGACGACGTTCTTCGACCGGACGCACGCGGGAACCGTAAGTCGGGAGTCGGGGGGGGGGGG
>DASXIH010000145.1:0-24810 GCA_036498125.1 Thermoanaerobaculia bacterium | reverse complement strand
ACTATCCGAGCGTTGGGGAACTGGCGCGACACATCCACGAGACCCTCGCGCCGCGCGCTGAGTCTCTAACCGAGCCGCCGAACGAGCCGCGGATCGAACTGCGGACCGAACCGCGGACCGCGCCGCCGGCGGCGCGCGAGCCGGTAGCGATCATCGGCATGTCGGGACGCTTCCCCGGCGCTGCCGACGTCGAGACGTTCTGGCGCAACGTCCGCGCAGGCGTCTGCAGCGTCGCCGAGGTACCGCGCTCGCGTTGGAGCGTCGAAGGGCTCGAGTGCAAGTGGGGCGGATTCCTCGACGGCATCGACGAATTCGACGCCCCGTTCTTCAACATTTCCGCGAAGGAAGCCCAGGTTACCGATCCGCAGCAGCGCCTTTTCCTCGAGGAAGCGTGGCGCGCGATCGAGGACGCGGGCCTCACCGCGGCGCAGCTCGACGGCACGCGCTGCGGAGTCTTCGCCGGCGCCGGCGGCGGCGATTTCATCCATCGCATCGCCGCCGAAGGGATCGAGCCGGACGGATACGCGTTCATGGGCAACGCCAGCTCCATCCTGGCGGCGCGCATCTCCTACCTGTTGAACCTGAAGGGTCCGAGTCTGGCCGTAGACACCGCCTGCTCCTCCTCGCTCGTGGCCGTGCACCTCGCCTGCGAGAGCCTGGCCCTCGGCACGTGCGATCTCGCCCTGGCCGGCGGCGTCTGCATCCTCAACACGTCGAATTTCTACGTGGCCGGATCGAAGGCAGGGATGCTTTCACGCAGCGGCGCCTGCCGCACCTTCGACCGCGACGCCGACGGCTTCGTTCCCGCCGAGGGCGTCGGCGTCCTGGTGCTGAAACCGTTGGCCAAGGCGCTCGCCGACGGCGACCGGATTCACGGCGTCATCGAAGGCTCCGCCACGAATCAGGATGGGCGGACCAACGGCATCACCGCGCCGAGCGCGCCGTCGCAGACCGCGGTCGAGCTCGCGGTCTACGAGAAGTTCGGCATCGCTCCCGACACGATCGGCTACGTCGAAGCGCACGGCACCGGCACGCGCCTCGGCGATCCGATCGAAGTCGAGGCCCTGACCGCGGCCTTCCGCAAATTCACCGCGGCGCGCGGCTTCTGCGCCATCGGCTCCTCGAAGACGAACATCGGACACGCCATGAGCGCGAGCGGCATGGCCGGAATCATCAAGGTGCTCAAGGCCCTCGAAGCGGCCGAGCTGCCGCCGTCGGTGCACTTCCACAACGAAAACGAGGCGATCGGCTTCGCCGACACCCCCTTCCGAGTCAACAGTGCGGTCGAGCCGTGGCCGCAGCCGCCCGGCGGCGGCCCGCGCCGCGCCGCGGTGAGCTCGTTCGGCTTCAGCGGCACGAACGCGCACCTCGTGATCGCCGCGCCGCCGGCTGTGACGCCCGCGGCGCCGCCGGCCGGCCCGCTGCCGTTCGTCCTCTCGGCGAAGACCGAGAGCGCGCTCGCCGCGAACCGCGACGCGTTGCGCGACTGGCTCATGCGCCACCCCGACGCGCCGCTCGCCTCGGTGAGCTACACGCTTCTGGCTGGGCGCAATCCCTTCGAGCATCGCGCGGTCGTGTATGCGGCCACGCGCCAGGAACTGCTGGCCGGTCTGGCCGCGCCGTCGCCGTGCCCGGAGCTCCCCGCCGCGTCCTTCGATCCCGCTCCGCCGAAACTGTCGCTTCCGACCTATCGCTTCGATCGCCGGCGCTACACGCTCGGCGAGTCGACGAAGCCGAAGACCTTCTCCGCCATGCATCCGCTGCTCGATCGCGATGACAGCAACCGCTTCACCAGCCGCTTCAGCCCTAGCCTGCCGTTCCTGCGCGATCACGTGGTCCTCGGCAGATCGATTCTTCCCGGCGCGTGCTTCGTGGAGATGGTCCTCGCCGCCGCCCGCGTGCGCGATCTCGCCGACGTCGCCTTCCGCGCGCCGCTCGTGGCGGACGGCGACGGAGTGGACGTCGAGCTCGAGCTGCGCGGCGACGACGTCGTCATCCGCTCCGCATCCGCGGAGATCGCCACGGCGCGTCTGTTGCGCGCCCCGTCGCGCCCCCGCCCGAGCATCGACCTCGACGCGTGGCTGGCCCTTCCCGAGTCCGACGTCGATGCGCTCTTCGCCGCATTCGAAGCGGCGGGCGTGGTTCTCGGCCCGTACTGCCGCGGTCTGCGGCGTCTCCGCATCGATGGCGACGAGGCGTTCGCCGAGTTGCAACTTCCCGCCGGCGAATCGCGGAGCCTCGCGCACTACACGCTCCATCCGACGCTGATCGACGGCGCGTTTCAGGCGGCCATGGCCCTGCTCGCGCCGTCATCGGGGGGCGTGCTCGTCCCCGCCTCGATCGGCGCGGTGAGCGTCATCGCCCCGCTGCCGGCGATCTGCTACGCGCACGTCCACCTCAGCGGCCCGCGCAGCTTCGACCTCGCGTTCTTCGACGAAGACGGCGCGCCGCTGGCGTCGCTGGAGCGTTTCGGTGTGAGCGAGCTCGCTCGCGCGGGCGAGCCGGCCCTGCGCTTCTATCGACCCCACTGGATCGAAGTCGCGACCGGCGAACCGCTGCGCGCGGACGGCGTAACGCTGGTCGTGCGCGCGCCCGACGCGGCGTTCGACGCGCCGCTTCCGTTGCCGTCGCTCGATGTCGTCCTTGGCGACGCCTGCGGCTCCGCGGGCCCCGGCCAATGGCAGATCGATGCGGCCTCGCCCATGGCATTCTCAGAATTGATCGCCTCGCTGAAGCCGCTCGGCTCCGTCCTGTTCCTAGGCGGCGCCGACGACCCACAGCGCGACGCCGTGGCCCTCCTTCATCTCCTGCAAACGCTGCCGCGGGCCGAGCTGCGCGTGGTCGTCAGCGCCCCACCGGAGAACGGCGCCGTGATCGGCTTCGCGCAGACCGCGTCGCGCGAGCAGAGCAGGCTCCGGTTCACCGTCATTGAAACCGCGCATCCCACGGCCGCACTGCTTGAGGAGAGTGGCCAGGAGGCGGGAGTCGTCCTCGCGGAGCGCCACGGCCGCCGCTTCCGCCGCACGCTCGTTCCCGCGGAGCGACGCGCAAACAAGGCAGCGGAGACCTTCCGCCATCGCGGTGTCTATCTCATTGCCGGCGGTGCCGGCGGCATCGGCCTCGAGCTGGCCCGCCATCTTCGCGAGCGCTATGAAGCACACGTCGTCCTCCTCGGGCGCCGCGAGCGGGACCTCGACGGATACCGGCGCGTTGACGTCGCGGACCGCGACGCCGTCGCGGCGGTCGTCGCCGAGATGAAGCAGCGCTGGGGCTCGATCCACGGCGTAGTTCACGCGGCCATGGTGTTGCGCGACAGCCTGGTCGACACGATGGACGCGGCGTCGTTGCGCGCTGTGCTCGCGCCGAAGCTCGCGGGGAGCCGCGTGCTGGCCGAGCTGTTCGAGCGCGAGCCGCTCGACTTCTTCGCCTTCTTCTCCTCCGCGAACTCGTTCTTCGGCAACGCCGGGCAGGCGAACTACGCCGCCGCGTCGACCGCCCAGGACGCCGTCGCGCGAGCTCTGGCCGCGCGCGCACCGTATCGCGTGCGCATCGTCAACTGGGGATTCTGGGGCGACGTCGGCGCGGTGGCGACGCCGCGGCACCGTGAGCGCGCCCTGGCCCACGGCATCGGCGCGATTCGCGTCGACGAAGGACTGCGCGCCTTCGAGGAGATCCTGCGCGGCGACGACCTGCAGGTGATGCCGATGAAGGTCGAGCCGGCCACGCTTGCGAAAATGGGACTCCTGGCCGCGTCGCAAGACGACGACATCGCCGCCGCCTTTGCCGCCGTCGAGAACTACGGGCGCGCGCAGCTTCGCCGGTACATCGATCGGGAGGGACGTCTCTCCATTCCGACGGCGCCGAAATTCGCGCGGCTTCGCGCCGCTCTCGAAGCGATCGCCGCCAAGCCGGCGGAGCCGCAGTCGCCGCCGGCCGGTGGATGGACGCAGCCCTTCGCGACGCTGATCGATCGTTGCCTGGAGCACTATCCTGGCGTCTTGTCGGGTGCGCTCAATCCGGCCGAGGTGCTGTTTCCGGGCGGCTCGGCGGAGTGGGTGGCGCCGCTATATCGCGGCAATCCGATCGTCGACCGCTATAACCACATCGTGGCCGAGGAGATCGTAGCGTACGTCCGCGAGCTCCTGCGAACCCGCGACCGCGTCCGCATCTTCGAGATGGGCGCCGGCACCGGCGGCACCTCGCGCGGCGTCCTCGAAGCACTCGCGCCGTTTGCCGGCCGCGTCGAATTCGTCTTCACCGATCTCTCCGGCGGCCTGGTGCGGCAGGCCAGGAACGAGCTCGCGGCGCGCTATCCGTTCGCGCGCTTCGCCGTCTTCGACATGGAAAAGGAGCCGCGGGCGCAGCAGATCGAGGAGAACGCCTTCGACCTCGTCTTCGCCTCGAACGCGCTGCACGCCACGCGCAACATCGCAGCCACTCTTCGTAACGCGCGGCGGCTGCTGCGCGACGGGGGACGGCTGCTCCTCAACGAAGCGATTCGCCTTCACGACTTCTCCACGCTGACCTTCGGGCTGACCGAGGGGTGGTGGGCCTTCGACGATCCGGAGCGGCGGCTGCCGCATTCGCCGCTGCTCGACGAGGCCCTCTGGCGGGGCGCGCTCGCGGAGTGCTTCGAGGAGATCGACGTGCGCGGCGGCGAGTCGCAAGCAGTGTTCGCGGCCACCGCGCGCGCAACGGCCGTCGCCGCCGAGGCCGTTCGTCCAGCAGAAGCGCGCGGGGCCGAGCGCGTCATCCGCCGGCAGGTCGCCGCCGCTCTTGGCGTGGCCTCGTCGGAGATCGACGTCGATCGCCGCTTCAACGATCTCGGCTTCGACTCGATCCTCGGCGTCGATCTGGTCAAGCGCGTCAACGAAGCCCTTGGCTGCGAGCTGCCCGTCACCATCCTCTTCGACTATCCGAGCGTGCGGCAGCTCGCCGCGAAACTCGACGAGCGCGGCGCGGCGGTCATCGAAGTCCCGGCGCCTGCGCCCTCCTCGGCGATGCAAATCGCGGTCGTCGGCCTGGCCTGCCGTTTTCCAGGCGCGCGCGATGCCCGAGCGTTCTGGCGCGATCTGCGTGATGGTGTCTGCCGCATCGGCGAGGTGCCGCGCGCGCGTTGGGACGTCTCGCGCTACTACGATCCCGATCCGGCCAAACCGGGCAAGAGCCCGTGCAAGTGGGGCGGCTTCCTCGACGGAGTCGACGAGTTCGATCCCGCCTTCTTCCACATGTCCGGCGCCGAGGCCGAGTACACCGATCCGCAGCAGCGCCTCTTCGTGCAGGAGGCGTGGCACGCGCTCGAGGATGCCGGGTACGCGCCGGTATGGCTCGACGGCCGGCGTTGCGGCGTCTTCGTCGGCGCCGGAGCGGGCGACTACATCCACAACATCGTCGCCGGCGAGCCGCCGCCGTACGCGTTCCTTGGCAACGGCGTGTCGGTGCTGGCCTCGCGCATTTCGTATCTGCTGAACCTTCGCGGCCCGGCGCTCGCCGTCGACACCGCCTGTTCGTCGTCGCTGCTGGCCGTCCATCTGGCTTGCCAAAGCCTGCGCAGCGGCGAATGCGATCTCGCACTCGCCGGCGGCGTCTTCGTCTCGACGACACCGAGCTTCCACTACCTCACCGGCCGCCTCGGCATGCTGTCGCCGACGGGACTCTGCCGCGCCTTCGACGACGGCGCCGACGGCTTCATCCCCGGCGAAGGCGCCGGCGTGGTGGTATTGCGTCCGCTCGACGCCGCGCTGCGCGACGGCGACTTCATCTACGGCCTCATCGCCGGCTCCGGCGCGAATCAGGACGGCCACACAAACGGACTCACCGCTCCCAGCTCGATCTCCCAGGCCGAGCTCGAGGCCGAGGTCTACGAGCGCGCCGGAATCGATCCGTCGACCATCAGCTACGTCGAGACGCACGGCACCGGCACGAAACTCGGCGATCCGCTGGAGATCGAAGGTCTGACCAATGCCTTCCGGCGCTTCACGAACGCGCGCGGGTTCTGCGCCATCGGCTCGGTGAAGACGAACATCGGCCATGCCGGCCCCGCGGCCGGCATCGCCGGATTGATCAAGGTGCTGCTGGCCATGCGCCACGGCGAGATCCCGCCGACGCTGCACTTCGACCGTCCCAATCGCAACATCGACTTCCCCTCGACGCCGTTCTTCGTCGCCGCGGAGCGAAGGAGATGGACAGCCGCGCCGCGGCGCGCCGCTGTGAGCGCGTTTGGTCTCAGCGGCACGAACGTGCACGTCGTCGTCGACGATGCGCCGCCGCCTCCCCCGCGCGCCGCGGCATCGGAGCGGGCGCCGATCTTCGCGGTCTCTGCGATGAGCGAGGAGTCGCTGTCGGAGCGTGTCACGGAGCTGCGCGTCTGGCTCGAGGAGCATGGCCAAGAGCACGCCGCCGCCGACATCGCCTACACCCTCGGCGCCTGCCGCCAGCACTTCCGCTACCGCGCCGTGCTGAACGCCCCGCCCGACCATCCGCTCGCGTCGCGCTATCTCGCCGGCGAGGAGATCGACTGGCTCGCCGAGTATCCGCCGTCCCGGCATCGCCGCGTTCCGCTGCCCGGCTATCCGTTCAGTCGCGAGCGCTACTGGATTCCCGACGCCACGCCGCGAGCCGCCGAGCAGGAGCTGCACCTCTTCGAGCGCGTGTGGGTCGAGGCGGCGGCGCAGCCCGCGGCGGATGATCCGGACGTCGCCGTGCTGGAGCCGGGCCGCTTTGACACCGTCGACGGCTATCTCGATTTCGCGCGACAGGCGTCGGCGTTGCTGCGCGTGCTCGTCGCGCATCGGGCTGGCGATCACAACGCCGCGGCGACGTCTGCCCTGCACCATTCCCTTCGCTTCGTCCACCCACGGCTGGTCTGGCAGACCGTGGAGGTTGCGGGCGACGCGGCCGCAATCATCGAGCGCGAGCGCCGGGCGGGGCCCGACGCCGCGGAGGTCCGCTATCGCGACGGCGTGCGCGAGGTGCGCCGCTGCGCGCCGTTGGCGACGACGCGCGGCGCGGCGCCGCTGCGCAAAGGCGGCGTTTACTGGATCACGGGCGGTGCGGGGAGCATCGGCTCGCGCGTGGCGCGCTGGCTCGTTGAGAAATACGACGCCCGCGTGGTGGTCACGTCTCGGCACGCGCCGCCGCAACCGCTGGGCCGCAACATCGACTTCATCGCCGCCGACGTCGCCGACGCCGCGGCCATGCGCGCCGCGCTCGCCGAGATTCGCGCGCGTTACGGCGGGCTGCACGGCGTCATCCACGCCGCCGGGCGCATCGAGGCGCCACTACTGACGCAGAAGAGCGACAGCCGCAGCGTGCTCGCGCCGAAGATCGACGGCGTGCGCGTCCTCGACGACGTCACCCGCGATGAGGCGCTCGACTTCTTCGTTCTCTTCTCGTCCCTCTCGGCGATCGCCGGAGACTTCGGCCAGTGCGACTACGCTGTTGCGAACCGATACCTGGAGTCGTTCGCGGAGTGGCGAGCGGCGCGGCGTTCCGGGCGGACCGTGGCCATTCACTGGCCTCTCTGGGCCGAAGGCGCGATGCATCTGCCGGAGTCCGAGGAGCGCGGCTACGTCGAGAGCTCCGGGCTCGAGCCGCTGGGCACCGCCGAGGCCATGCGCGCGCTCGAGACCGCCCTCGGCTCGACCGCGTTGTCGATCGTCGTCGCGTGCGGGGATCGCGCCCGCATCGAGGAGTTGGTGGGCGTGCGCCGCCGCGAGCTGCCGGCGGCGAAGGCGGCCGCCGCTCCCGCTCCCGCCTCTTCGAATCTCGAAGAGATCGTCCTGGCGCGCACGGCCGGCATCGTGAAGCTGCCGCTGTCGAAGCTCACGCGCGACTCCCGTTTCAGCGACGTCGGCCTCGACTCGCTCTACATGAAAGACCTCGCCGCCGCCCTCGGCCAAGACCTCGGCGTCGCTTTGACGCCGACCGTCTTCTTCGAACATCAGACGATCGCGGCGCTCGCTGCGCACCTCGGGGCCGAATATCCGCGGTCCGCGCCGGTCGTCGTTCCGGACCGGAGCGACGAGCCGATCGCCATCATCGGCATGGCAGGGCGCTTCCCGCAATCACGCGACCTCGACGAGCTCTGGTCGCACCTCGTGGCCGGCCACGATCTCATCACGGAGGTTCCGCCGGAGCGGTGGGATTGGCGCCTTCATCAGACCGTCACCGGGCGGGAGCACGACAAGTCGGTGTCGCGCTGGGGCGGCTTCATGCCCGACCTCGACAAATTCGACGCCGCCTTCTTCGGCATCTCGCCGCGCGAAGCCGTCTTCATGGACCCGCAACACCGCCTCTTCCTCGAAACCGTCTGGTCGGCGCTCGAGGACGCGGGGGTGCGTGCTTCCTCGCTGGCGGGGCGCAACGTCGGCGTGTGGGTCGGCGCGCAGCTCAACGAATACATGGGTCTCATCGGCGACGCCGGCGAAGCGCGCGCGCAGGCCGCGATCGGCAACACGCAGACGATGCTCGCCAACCGGGTCTCGTTCTGGTTCGACTTCCGCGGTCCGAGCCAGACGGTCGACACGGCCTGTTCGAGCGCGCTCGTAGCCGTGCATCGGGCCGTGCAGTCGCTGCGCAACGGCGAATGCGAGATCGCCGTGGCCGGTGGCGTCAGCGCCATCCTCTCGCCCGACACCTACGTGCTGGCCTCGCAGCTCGGCATGCTCTCGCCGGACGGGCGCTGCAAGACTTTCGATCGCTCCGCGAACGGCTACGTCAAGGGAGAAGGAGTCGGCGCGGTGCTGCTGAAGCCTCTCTCCCGCGCGCTGGCAGACGGCGACCACGTGCACGCCGTCATCCGAAGCACGGCCGAGGGACACGGCGGCCGGGCCAGCTCCCTCACCGCGCCGAATCCGCAAGCGCAGGCGCAACTGCTGGTCGACGCCTACCGGCGCGCCGGCGTCGGCATCGACACGATCAGCTACGTCGAAACGCACGGCACAGGCACCGAATTGGGCGACCCGGTCGAGGTCGATGCGCTCACGCGGGCGTTCCAAACCGTGGCGGCGGAGCAGGGTGTCGTCCTCGGCAACGCCGTCTGCGGCCTTGGCTCGATCAAGTCCAACATCGGCCATCTCGAGCCCGCCGCCGGCATGGCCGGGTTGATCAAAGTCGTGCTGGCGATGCGGACGCGAACGCTTCCGCCGACGCTGCATGTGCGCGACGTCAATCCGTATCTGAAACTCGACGGTTCGCCGTTTCGTCTCGTCCTCGAGCCGGCCGCGTGGGATGCCTCGCCGTTGCGTGCCGGCGTCAGCGCCTTCGGCTTCGGCGGATCGAACGCGCACGTCGTTCTCGAAGAAGCACCCGCCGTTCCGGCGAGCGACGACCGCTCGTTTGCGGCCGCGGTGCCGCTTTCCGCAAAGACTCCGGAGGCGCTGCGAGCCATGGCCGCGGCGCTCTGCGATCACCTTGAGCGCGCGCCGCAGCCGTGGCGCGACGTCGTGTTCACGCTGCGCGAAGGACGCGAGGAGTTCGAGCAGCGCCTCTCCATCCAGGCATCCTCGTGCCGCGAGCTCACGGCGAAATTGCGCGCCTGGCTGGACGGCGCCGCGATCGAGGCGGACGCGGTGCTGCCGGCGCCGCCGGCGGGCCGGCGCGTGTCGCTCCCGCCGTACCCCTTCGCAAAAACGCGGATTTGGTTCGATCGCCGCGCCCCCGCCGCCCCCGCGCCCGCCCAGGCACCGGCGCACGTCGACGACGTCCGCGCGATGCTTGCAGAGCTGCTTTATCTGGAGCCCTCCGCGATCGCCGAAGACGCCAGCTTCGTCGACCTCGGCCTCGACTCGATCCTGGCCGTCGAGTTTGCGAAGAAGCTGCAGGATCGGTTCGGGATCGATCTCCGCGCCACGCGCTTGTACGACTACTCGACCGTGCGCGATCTCGCGGCATACCTCGGCGGCTCGACGACTGCGCCGGCTGTCGAAGCCCCGGCGGTCGCGGTCGCGGCCACTCCCGCCGGCGCGACCGTCGACGAGATCCGCGCGATGCTTGCGGAGCTGCTCTATCTCGAGCCCTCCGCCGTCGCCGAGGATGCGAGCTTCGCGGAGCTCGGCCTCGACTCGATTCTGGCGGTCGAATTCGCGAAGAAACTGCAGGACCGCTTCGGCACCGACCTCCGCGCCGCGCGGCTGTACGACTACTCCACCGTGCGCGATCTCGCCGCGCACCTCGGCGCGGCAAGCACCGTCGAGCCGCTGACACCCGCCGCCCGTCCGGCTCCAGACGCGGAGAGCGACATCGCCATCATCGGCATGTCCGGCCGCTTCCCCGGCGCGCCGACGCTCGCCGATTTCTGGCGCAACCTCGCTGACGGCGTCGACTCCATCACCGACATTCCGCCTCAACGCTTCGCTGCCGACGAGCGAATGCAGTGCGCCAAGGGCGGGTTTCTGGACGACATCGATCAATTCGATCCGCTCTTCTTCAAGATCTCGCCGCAGGAAGCGGAGTGGATGGATCCGCAGCAGCGGCTCTTCCTCGAGCAGGCCTGGCTGGCGCTCGAAGACGCCGGCCTCTCCGACCGCGCGCTGGCCGGCGCGAGCTGCGCCGTCTTCGCCGGCGCCGGCCAGGGCGATTATTTCCGGCTCATGGAAGGCAGCGACAACGACGCCAGCGCGCAGTTCGGCATCGGCAATGTCAGCTCGATCCTGGCTGCGCGCATCGCCTACCTGCTCGACCTCAAGGGTCCGGCAGTCTCGATCGACACGGCCTGCTCGTCGTCACTCGTGGCGGTCCATCTGGCCTGCCAGGCCTTGCGCGGCGGCGAGTGCGACCTGGCGTTGGCCGGCGGCGTGTCGCTGATGATCACGCCGCAGATGCATCTGCTCACCAGCGCCTCGCGGATGCTCTCGCCGGACGGGAAGTGCAAGACCTTCGACAGCGAGGCGAATGGATTCGTGCCGGGCGAAGGCGTCGGAGCGGTCGTGCTCAAGAGACTCGCCGCCGCGGTCGCGGACGGCGACCGCATCTACGCCGTCATTCGCGGCAGCGGCACGAATCAGGACGGCAGGACCAACGGCATCACCGCGCCGAGCGCGCAGTCGCAGACGGCGCTGCAGCTCGCGGTGTACGAGCGCTACGGCATCGACCCATCGACGATCACTTATGTCGAGGCCCACGGCACCGGCACGAAGCTGGGCGATCCGATCGAGATCGACGCCCTCACCGATTCGTTCCGCCGCTTCACCAAGGCCGCGCGCTTCTGCGCGGTCGGTAGCGTGAAGACGAACATCGGCCACACCCTGCCGGCGGCCGGTATGGCCGGCCTGATCAAGAGCGTGCTGGCGTTGCGCGCGCGCAAGATCCCGCCGAGCCTCCATTGCGGAACGGAGAACGAGCACATCGACTTCGCGCGCTCGCCGTTCTTCGTGAACCGCGAGCTGCGGGAATGGCTGCCCGTGCCGGGCGCCCCGCGGCGCGCAGCCGTCAGCAGCTTCGGCTTCAGCGGCACGAACGCGCACCTCGTGCTCGACGAGCGGCCCGAGCCGCCTGCTCCGCCGAGCGCCGGCCCGTGGAGCTTCGTACTCTCCGCGCGGACGCCGGAGTCGCTGCGCCGCTACGCGCTCACGCTCGCCGAGTGGCTCGGAGGCGACGGCGCGACCGTGCCGCTGGCCGACGTCGCCTTCACTCTCTCGGAGCGGCGCAGCCGCTTCCGTCACCAGCGCGTCGTGAACGCCGGCGATCGCGCCGTCTTGATCGCCAAGCTGCGCGCGCAGGACGATGCCGGTGATGCTCCGCTCCCCGCGCCGCGCGGTCGTGTCGTCTCCCTGCCGCCGTACGCGTTCCAGCGGCGCCGCTTCTGGGTGCCGGCGAAGAATCCGTTGCTCGACTCGATGCGCGGCGATCTGCTCGCCTCGACGGCGACCAAGCGCTTCGCCCCCGCGGACGAGCTGATGGCGCAGCACCTCGTCGGCGGTGCGCCGACGCTTCCCGGCGCGGCGTTGCTGGAGATGGTCCTGGAGTGCGGCGGCCCCGGCGCGTCACTGCGCGACGTGGTCTGGCTGCGGCCGTTCCAAAACGAAGAAACGCTCAGCGTCGCCTTACGCTCCGACGGCAAAGCGATTCTCTTCGAGTCGCCATACTGCCGCGGGCGCATCGTCTTCGAAGCGCCGGAGGCGCACCGCCGCGACCTGGACCTCGACAGCGGCGAGCCCTACGACTCCGGCGAGATCTACGCCGCGTTCGAGCGGCTCGGCATTCGTCACGGCGAAGCGCTGCGGCGCATCGAGTGGCTTCGCCGCGACGGCGCCCGCGTCATCGCCAAGCTGAGTGTTCCGTCTGACGGCGTGCCGTACGTCCTCGATCCGCGCGTGATCGATGCCGCGCTGCAGACGCCGATCGGTTTCGCCCTCGGACGTAGCATCTCCGGCCCGGCCATGGTGCCGTATTCGATCGACCGCGTGGTCCGCCATGCGCCGCT
Organism: Thermoanaerobaculia bacterium; assembly: GCA_036498125.1. Lineage (GTDB taxonomy): Bacteria > Acidobacteriota > Thermoanaerobaculia > Gp7-AA8 > Gp7-AA8 > DASXHZ01. The sequence continues at coordinate 12,386 of DASXIH010000145.1, read as the reverse complement.
CACGAATCCCTGCTACGCCATCGCCACGCTGCTCTCCGGCGATCCGGCCCGCTTCGACATCGCTCTCGTGTCCGCGGGCGGCGAGATGCTCGCCGAGCTGTCGGGCTTTTCCACCCGCGCTGTGCGCCCGCCCGACGGTGTGCGCGAAGAGCTGACGTTCCTTCAGCCGCGATGGCGCATCGCCGCGCAGGTTCCCGACCGTCCGCTCTCGCGCGAGCGGGTGCTGATCCTTCGTCCGGAGCGCGATCACGGTCTGACCGCCGCCCTCGCGCGTCACCATCACGACCGCGGTGCGGTCACGTCGCTGCTTCTCGGCAATACCTGGAGGGAAGAAGACGGCGATCCGATCGAGCTCGATCATCGCGCCGCCGCCGATTGGGAGCGCCTCGCGCAGTCGCTCCCGTCGATCGGCCGCGTCTATTTTCTTGGCGGCCTGACCGATTCCCGCGGCGATCTCACCCCCGAGGCGCTCGATCGCTTCCAGGAAGTCTCTGCGATTTCACTCTTCCGCTTCGTGCGCGCCTGGACGCGCGCCAACCGCACGCTGCCGGGCATCGTGGTGGTGACCAACGACGTGCACGGCGTTTCGGAGTGCGACGCGTTCGATCCGCGCGCCGCGTCGCTGGACGGGCTGGCCGCCGTGATCGGGCGGGAGTTCCCCTCCGTCGACGTCGCCTTGTTGGATGTCGACCGCGCCTCCCTCGCCGATCCCGACCGGCTCGCGCCGCTCGTCGCCCAGGCCTTGCCGGGCGCGTTCGTGCGGCGCCGCGAGCAACTCTTCACGCGCACGCTCGAGCTGGTGCAACTTCCCGGGCAGTCGCTGGTCGCGACGTCGCCCTTCCGCCGCGGCGGCGCCTACGTGATCCTCGGCGGCGGCGGGGGTCTCGGCCGCGGGTTCGCCGAGCATCTTGCGCGGGAGCGCCATGCGCGTCTCCTCCTGGTCGGGCGCAGTGCGGCCGGCGATGCTGTCCGCGCGACGCTCGAGGCCATTCATGCCGCGGGAGGCGAGGGCTTCTACCACCAGGCTGACATCGCTGACGTCGAAGCCCTCGGTGCCGCGCGCCGCGCCGTGATCGAGCGCTGGGGTGCCATCCACGGCGTGATCCACGCCGCGCTGACGCTGCACGATCAGACCATCGCCCGTCTCGACGAAAACTCCTTCCGTGAAACGCTACGGGCGAAGGGCCGTGGTACCGCGTCGGCAGCGCGGGTTTTCCGCGACGACGCCCTCGACTGGCTGCTCCTCTTCTCCTCCACGATCTCGTTCACGACGAACGCGGGCCAGTCGAGCTACGCGGCCGCAAGCACGCTGCAGGACGCCGTCGGACTGGCGCTCGGGCGCACCGCACCGTGGCCGGTGAAGATCGTGAACTGGGGATATTGGGGCGAGATCGGCGCCGTCGCCACCGATCGTCATCGCGCTCGTGCGCGGTCCCTCGGTGTCGGCTCGATCACTTTGCCCGAGGGCGTCCAAGCTCTCGAGCGCGTGCTCGAGTCCGGCCTTCCGCACGTCGCCGTGCTGAAGGTGCTCGACGCGAAGCCGGCCGAGGAGACATGGCGCCGTCACGACGCTGTCGCGCCGCCGTTCCCGCCGCTCGATCCCGCCGCGTTCCAGCTGCCGGTCGACGACGAATCGCGGCGACTGAGCGAGGCACTCCTGCGTCTCGAGACTTGCGGCCGCCGCATCCTCGGCGCCCAGGTGCGGTCGCTTTCCGAGGCCGAGGTCGAGCCGAAATATCGGCGGCTCTTCGCTGCCGCGCGGGCGTTGGCGCTCGACTCGGGCGAGCGTCCCCCGGCGGCGGAGCTCGATGAAATGCGGCAGATTGCCGGCCTCGAGCCCTTCGTCGACCTTCTCTCCGCTGCATTGCGGGACTTCCGGCAAGTCGTCACCGGACGCAAGAGCGCGACGGAGGTCCTCTTCCCCGGCTCCTCGTCATCGCTCGTCGACGCGGTCTATCGCGGCGGTCCGCTCGCGGCCGAATACAACCAGCTTGTCGGCCGCCTGGTAGCCGCGCTGGTCGTACGGCCGCTGTCGATTCTCGAAGCGGGCGCCGGAACGGGTAGCGTGACCAGATCGATCCTCGAGGCCCTGGCCGGCAGGGACGCGACGTACGACTTCACCGACGTCTCTTCGCATTTCGTCCATCAGGCCGAAGAGATACTGAACGGCGCTCCCGTGCGGCCGCGCTTCGCCGTGCTCGACGTCGAAGCCGATCCGGCGGCGCAAGGCTTCGCCGCCGGATCGTACGACGTCGTCGTGGCGGTCAACGTCGTGCATGCCACACGCTCGATCGCGGCCACGCTGCAGCGGGTCAAGAAACTGCTCAAGCGCGGCGGCGCCCTCGTGCTCGCGGAAATGGCGGGACGCAGCGATTTCAGCGCCATGACCTTCGGCCTCACCGAAGGGTGGTGGCGGTTCGAGGATGGGGAGCGGAGGCAGCCGCATTCGCCGCTGCTCAGCGTCCCGCAGTGGGAGGCGTCGCTCGCCGAGGCCGGATATCGAAACGTGCGCGTCCTCGGCGCGGCATCGGGACAGGTCATTCTCCTCGCCGAGAGCGACGGCTGGTACCGCGACGCCCGCGATGCTGCCGAGCGGCCTGTTCGTCATCAAGAGCCGCCGGCCGCGGTGGAAACCTCGATCGCCGCGCAAACCTCGACGATCGACTCACTGCGGGAGATCGTCTCCGCCGTTCTCCGCATCCGCGGCGACGAGCTGGAGAACGACGCTCTCTTCGAAGAGTACGGTGTCGACTCCCTCGTCTCGATCGACATCCTGCAGAAGCTCGAGCCGCGCTACGGAACGCTCTCTTACTCCCTGCTGTACGAGCACAACACGATTGTCCGGTTAGCCGCGCATCTCGACGCGCGCAACGGAACGAGCGCGAACGAGCCGGCGCTGGTGACGCTCGGCGGCGCCGGCGACGGACCGCGCACGTTCTGGGTTCACAGCGTTCTCGGAGAGGTTGACTGGGTGAGCCGGCTCGCGCGGCACCTGCCGCCGTCGTGGCCGGTGCACGCCTTCCGCGCGCCGTTCGTGCGGAACGGCGTCAGCCCCCACGCCACGCTCGAATCAATGGCCGCCGCCTACGTCGCCGAGCTGCGCGCGGTGCAGCCGCACGGGCCGTATGTCGTCGGCGGCTACTCCCTCGGCGGCGCCGTGGCGTACGAGATGGCCCGGCAGCTCGTGCGTGCCGGCGAGCGCGTTCCCTGGCTGATTCTTCTCGATGCCTTTGGGCCCGACTCGCGTGCGCTTCGCTCCCTGCACGAGACGTCGTGGGACGGCTTCCTGCCGAAGGTCATCGAAGCGCTGCTCGGCTTAGCCGGCGCGGAGCGGGACGTCTCCGCGCTCGTACAACGATCGCTGCAGATCGCCAATCACAACGCCGCGCTCCTCGACGCCTACGCGCCGGAGCCGTGCCCGATGCGCGCGGTGCTCTTTCGCAACCGCCACAGTTTCATCGGCGCAGGCAGTCCCCTCGGAATGGCGCCGGTGCGGATCGACGATCGGGAGCGCGATCACGGATGGACGCGCTGGCTCGGCAGCACGCCGCGCGTGATCGAGCTCGACACCGATCACTTCTCGCTCGGCCTCGAGCCGGTGATTGGCGAGGTGGCGCGGCAGCTCGTGGAGCTGCTCGACCCGCGGGCCGAGCACGTCTTCGACGTCGTTCGCGAAAACATCCATCGGGTTCTTCCCGACCTGCCGCGGGAGCTGATCACCCTCGAAGCCAGCCTGCGCGACCTCGGCGCGAACTCGCTCGACCGCGTCGAAGTGGCCACCTGCGCCATGGAAACGTTGAAGCTGAGGATCTCCCCCGCGCATCTGGCCGGCGTGCAAAACATCGCAGGCCTCGTTGACGTCTTCGTGCGCCATCTGCCGAAGGAGGCGATGTGAGGCGCGTAGTGATCACCGGCCTCGGATTTCACGGAGCCCTGGCTCCCTCGGCCCGCGGCTTCTGCGAGGCGTTGCGCGCCGGACGCAGTGCCATCGGCTGGATGGAGCTCGAGCGTCCGCGGCGCAAGTTGCCCGCAGCGCTGTGTACCGCGCCGGAGATTTCCGCACCGGCTGCGCGCCGCGTCCTGCGCGAAACCTCCGTGGCTCTGCAGGCGAGCTGCGCGGCCGCGCTGGAGGCGCTCCACGCCGCCGGCTGGAGTGGCGACGACTGCGCGATCGTGGCCGGCGGCAGCAATCTGCAGCAGCGCAGCACCGCCGAAGCCTACCGGCGCTTCCTGGAGCAGCCCGAATACGTGAATCCCCGCTACGCGGCGACGTATCTCGACACTACCCTCGTCGCGGCGGTCAGCGCGTTGGCCTCGCTTCGCGGCATCGGCTTCACGGCCGGCGGCGGCATGGCCAGCGGCAACGTGGCGCTCTTCAACGGATGGACGCTGATCCGTTCCGGCGCGGCGCGAGCGTGCTTGTGCATCGGCGCGATGACGGAGCTTTCGGAACTCGAGATCGGAGCGTTCGCGAATCTCGGCGCCCTCGCCGTGCCCGAGCCGGCGAGCGATCCGGCAAGGGCCTCGCGGCCGTTCGACGCGGAAAGCCTGGGCTTCGTCTGCGGCGAGGCCGCCGGCGCGGTGCTGCTCGAGGATGCGGAGTCGGCGAGCCAGCGCGGCGCCGCGCCGCTGGCCGAGCTGGCCGGCGCGGCCATCGTGCTCGATGGCAACGCGGGGACGGAAGCGAGCGCGGAAGGGGAGGCTCGGGCCATGCGCGCCGCGCTCCAAGCCGCCAACATCGCGCCCGAGGAAATCGACTACGTCAACGCGCATGGCACCGGGACGCCGAGCGGCGACCGCGTCGAGTGCGAAGCGATCCGCGAGGCGGTCGGCACGCGCGCCGTCATCAACTCCACCAAGGCCCTCACCGCGCACACCATCAGCGCGGCCGGCGTCGTCGAGTTGATCGCCACCATCATTCAGATGCGGGAGCGCTTCGTTCACGCGAATCCGCATCTCGAGACTCCGATCGACGAAGCCCTGCGCTTCGCCGGCCGGGTGATGCAGCCGCTCGACATTCACGCCGCGCTCTCCAACTCTTTCAGCATCGGTGGGATCAACACCGCCGTGGCGTTGAGGCGCGCGTGAGGGCGGGAATCGAGGCTCTCGGTGTCTACGCCGGGCGCGCTTTCATCGACGTCAACGAGCTCGCCGCGGCGCGTGGGCTCGACGTGCAGCGCCTGCAGAACCTCCTGATGCGCGAGAAGACCGTGGCGTTGCCGTTCGAGGATCCGGTCTCCTTCGCCGTGAATGCCGCCAAGCCGATCGTCGATCGCCTCTCGCCCGCGGAGCGCGAGCGAATCGAGCAGCTCATCGTGGCCACCGAGTCGGGCCTCGACTTCGGCAAGCCGCTGGCCTCGTACATCCATCACTTCCTCGGCCTGAGCCGCAACTGCCGCACGTTCGAAGTCAAGCACGCCTGCTACGCCGGCACGGCCGCGCTGCAGACCGCGGCGGCGTTGGTGCACTCCGGCGTCAGTCCCGGCGCGAAGGTGCTGGTCATCACCACCGACGCCGCACGGCCGATTCCGAAAACGTATGCCGAGCCGTCGCAGGGCGCCGCCGCGGTGGCCATGCTCGTCGGCGACGCTCCGCGCGTCCTGGAGATCGAAAAGGGGATGAGCGGCTGCTACGGATTCGAAGTCATGGACTCCTGCAGGCCGACGCCCGAGATCGAGACCGGCGACGCCGATCTCTCCCTGCTGACCTATCTCGAGTGCATCGAGAACAGCTTCGCCGCGTATCGGACCAAGGCGGGCGACGTCCGCTTCGCCACGCACTTCGACTACCTCGCGTTTCACACACCGTTCGGCGGCATGGTGAAGGGAGCGCATCGGACGATGATGCGTAAGCTCGAGCGCGTGCCGCCCGCGGTGATCGAAGAGGATTTCCGCCGTCGCCTGGAGCCGTCGCTGCGCTACTGCGCGCGCGTCGGGAACATCTACTCTGGCACGCTCTTCCTGGCCCTGGCCGGCGTGCTCGAAAGCGGCAGCTTCGACGGCGTCCCGAAGCGAGTCGGCCTCTTCTCCTACGGCTCCGGCTGTTGCTCCGAGTTCTACAGCGGCACGGCGTCGTCCGAATCGCAGAGCGCCATCGCCGCGCAGCAGCTCGGACGGCAGCTCGACGAGCGCCATCGTTTGTCGATGGCCGAGTATGAGCGGCTGCTCGACACGCACAAACTCCTGCCGTTCGGCACGCAAAACGGAGAGCCGGATGATGCCGGCTTCGAGGAGCATTTCGCGGGCCGCGGCCTGCTCGTCCTCGACCGCATCCGCGGCTATCATCGGGAGTACCGGTGGTCCTGAGCTCGCGACTGGAAGGGCATCTGCTGACGCTGACGATCGATCGTCCGGAGGCCCAAAACGCGCTCGATGCGGAGCTGCTGGGCGCGCTCGGCGAGGCCCTCGACCGCGCCGAGAGCGACCCGCGCGTGCGCGTGGTTGCTATAGCGGGACAGCCCGGCGTCTTCTGCACCGGCGCGGATCTCGCCGGCGGCGCCGGAACCTCGCCGGCCGAAGCGGCCCGCCTCTACTTCCGGCTGCTGCGCCGTTTCACGCTCTCGCCGCGCATCGTCGTTTCCGTCATCGACGGCGTCGTGCAGGCCGGCGGCATCGGCCTCGTCGCGGCCAGCGACGTTGCGATCTGTTCCGAGTCGTCCACGTTTCGCCTCCCGGAGGTGCTGCTGGGATTGATCCCGGCGTGCGTGCTGCCGTTCTTGATGCGCCGCATCGGATTCCAGCCGAGCTACGCGCTATCGTTGACCGGACAGAAGATCGATGCCCGCCGCGCCCTCGAACTGCGGCTCGTCGATCATGTCGCGTCCGATCTCCATGACGCCTTGCGCCGCCTGGTACTGTCAGTGGAGCGGATTCCCGAGGCGGCCGTGTCGGGCCTCAAGCAATACATGCATCAGCTCGCGCCGCTGTCGGAGCGCGAAGAGGACCTCGCGGTGGCGCGCATCGCCGCGCTGCTCGAGGACCCGGACAACCTCCGCACGGTCCGGGAGCTGGTTCATCACGGCCTGTGGCAGGAGCGGCGCGGATGAGCACCGTCCATGTCACGCGGCCGATGCCGCGGGTGGCCGAGATCGAGTTGGCAGACCGTGAGAACGGCAATCAATTCACCCCCGCGCTGGTGACCGGACTGGCGGATGCGCTGGACGGACTGCGCGGCGATCCGGAGACGCACGCCATCGTCGTCCACGGATTCGGCTCGATCTTCTGCGCCGGAGGCACGCGCGACGAGCTGCTCGGCATCTTCGACCGCAAGATCCGCTTCGACGACGTCCCTCTCTATCGCTTGTTCCTCGACTGCGAAGTCCCGGTCATCGCCGCCATGCAGGGACACGCGCTCGGCGGTGGGTTGGTGATGGGACTCTTCGCCGACGTCGTCGTCCTCTCCGAGGAGTCGGTCTACAGCGCCAACTTCATGAAATACGGATTCACGCCCGGCATGGGCGCGACCCTGATCGTGCCGGAAAAGCTCGGCACTGCATTGGGGACCGAGATGCTCCTGACCGCGGACGGCTACCAGGGGGGAGAGCTGCTGCGCCGCGGCGTGGGGTGCGCGGTGCTGCGGCGAAAGGACGTCGTCGCCCATGCGCTCAAGCTCGCCCGCGCATTGGCTGACAAGCCGCGCCTGTCGCTCGTTCTGCTGAAGCGCCATCTCACTCGCCGCATTCGCGAGGCCTTGCCGGCTATCGTGGCGGCAGAGCTGGCCATGCACGAGGCGACGTTCGCGCAGCCGGAAGTGCGGGAGCGGATCGAATCGCGGTTCGGAGACTAGCCATGGTCATCGTCTTTCCGGGACAGGGATCGCAACACGCCGGCATGGGCCGCGAGCTATTCGCGAAGTATCCGCGGCAGGCGGAGGAGGCGTCGTCGATTCTCGGCTACGATCTGCCCGCGCTCTGCATCGAGGACCGCGAGCGCAAACTCTCGCGGACGGAGTACACGCAGCCGGCGCTCTTCGTCGTCAACGCCCTGTCGTATCTCGATCGCGGTTCGCCTCGTCCCTCGCACTTCGCCGGCCACAGCCTCGGCGAATTCAACGCCCTCTGGGCCGGCGGCGCCTTCGACTTCGCCACCGGCGTTCGTCTGGTGCGAAAGCGCGGCGAGCTGATGGCGCGCGTGCGCGGCGGCGGGATGGCCGCCGTGATCGGACTTCCTCCGCTGCAAGTGCGCAAGGTGCTGGCCTCGTCGGCCGTCGACGTGGCGAACTACAACTCGTACGACCAGACCGTCGTCTCCGGCCTGAAGGAGGACATCGACGCCGCCATCCCGTTGCTCGAGCGGGCGGAGGCGAAGCACGTGGTGCCGCTCGACGTCAGCGCGCCGTTTCACTCGCGGCACATGAAAGAGACCGAGGTGGAACTCGCCGCGTTCCTGGAGACGCAGCCGATCGCGCTCCCGCACACGCCGGTCGTTGCAAACGCCACGGCATTACCCTACGAGAAGGATGTGCGCTCGACGCTGCTGCGCCAGATCTGCGGCTCGGTGCGTTGGATCGAGAGCGTCGAATACCTCCTGCGCAGCGGCGAGAAGGAGTTCGTGGAAGTCGGTCCGGGAAACGTGCTCACGAAGTTGATTCGGAACATCCGCGAGCGGACGCCGTTCGCCAACTGATCCATGCAGACGCCCACGATCACCGCGGAGATGCTCGGCAGCGCGGAGTTTTTGCGCGACCACGGCGTCCGCTACGCCTACGTGGGGGGCGCGATGGTGAAGGGGATCGCCTCCGCGGAGATGATCATCCGCATGGGCAACGCCGGGCTGCTCGGCTTTTACGGCTCCGGCGGGCAGCGGCTGGAGGTCGTCGACGCCGCGGTGTCGAAGATCCGCGCCGGACTCCGCCGCGATGCGCCGTACGGCGTGAATTTTCTGCACAACATGCTGATGCCTGCGCTCGAAGAGCAGCTCGTGGAGCTGCTCTTCCGCCACGACGTGCGCGAGATCGAGGCGGCCGCCTTCATCGAGGTCACTCCGGCGCTGGTCCTGTATCGCGTGAAGGGACTTCGCGAGCGGCCCGACGGCTCGATCGAGGCGCGCCACCGCGTGCTCGGCAAGGCTTCTCGCACGGAGGTGGCGGACCGCTTCCTGGCGCCTCCGCCGGCCGACATCGTCCGATCGCTGTTGGAGAGTGGCCGCATCGACGCTGCCGAGGCGCGCCTGGCCGCGCATATTCCGCTGGCCGGCGACGTCTGCGCCGAGGCCGACTCCGCCGGACACACGGACAAGCGCGTCGCCGGTGTGCTCGTGCCCGACTTCCTGGCGGTCCGCGATCGCCTTCGGGCCCGGCACGGCTACGCCGCGAAGCCGCGCATCGGGCTGGCGGGCGGACTCGGAACGCCCGCGGCCATCGCCGCCGCGTTCATGCTCGGCGCGGAGTTCGTGCTCACCGGCTCCATCAATCAATGCACGGTCGAAGGGGGAACCAGCGACGCGGTGAAGGACCTGCTGGCGGCGGCCGGACCGCAGGACATGGACATGGCTCCGGCCGGCGACATGTTCGAGATCGGCGCCCGGATCCAGGTCCTGCGCAAAGGAGTGCTCTTCGCCGCGCGCGCGAACCGCCTATACGATCTCTATCGCCGCCTCGGCTCGATCGACGAGCTCGATGCCGAAATGCGGCGGACGATCGAGGAGACGTACTTTCACCATCATTCCTTCGAGGAGGTCTGGCGCGAGACGCGGTCGTATTACGAGATCGTCGCCCCCGCGGAGATCGAGCGTGCGGAGAAGAATCCGAAGCAGAAGATGGCCATGATCTTTCGCTGGTATTACGTGCACGGCGATCGCCTGGCGCTCTCCGGCGCGCCCGTGGGCCGCGTCGATTATCAGATCCATTGCGGACCGGCTATGGGCGCGTTCAATGCGTGGGCGCGCGGTACGACGCTGGAGAATTGGCGCAACCGCCATGTCGACGAGATCGGTGAGGCGTTGATGAAAGGCGCGGCGGCGCATATGGAGGCGAAGGTCCGGGAGATCCGGAGCGCCGCCCCGGCGCCCGCGGTCGTCAGCGAGGAGGAGCATGTCTGAGCCGCAGCGGTTGATCCGCGTGGAGCGCCGCGGCGCCGTGGCCGAGGTGGCGCTGAACAATCCCGGAAAGCTGAACGCCATGGAGCCGGCGTTTTTTCACGAGCTGCGCGAGACGTTCCGGCCGCTTGCCGCCGATCCTTCCGTCAACGCCGTGCTGGTCTGGGCGGAGGGTCGCGTGTTCAGCATGGGCTTGAATCTGAAGGAGGCCATGGGGTTGATTCCGGACCTCGCCTCCAGCCCAAGCGATGCCTCCCGCAATCTCGCGCTCTATCGGATCATCCGCGATTTTCAGGACTGCGTTTCCGAGGTGCGGCGCTTCCCGAAGCCGGTCGTCGCCGCCGTTCACGGCATGTGCCTCGGCGGCGGCCTCGATCTCGCCACCGCCTGCGATATCCGCCTCGCCTCCGCCGACGCCCTCTTTTCGATTCAGGAAACGAAGATGGCCATGGTGGCCGACCTCGGCACGCTGCAGCGCATCGGCCGGCTCTGCGGCCGCGGCTTCGTGCGGGAGATGGCCTTCACCGGCAACATGGTTCCCGCGCAGCGCGCCCTGGCCGCCGGGCTGGTGAACGAGGTCTATCCCGACAAGACGGCGCTGCTCGACGCGGCGCGCGCCATGACGGGCGTCATCGCCGCCAACTCGCCGCTCGTGCTGCAAGGAGTCAAGCAGGTGCTCGAGCACGCCGAGAGGCATTCGGAAGAGGACGGCCTCGAATACGTGGCCCAGTGGAACAGCAGTTTCTTCCTCAGCCGCGATCTCGACGAGGCGTGGCAGGCGTTCGTGCAGAAACGCGATCCGCGGTTCACGGGCGAGTGACGCACCATTTCTGCAGTTGCTCCCGCACACTCGCCAGCAACGCCGCGCGATCGGATTGAATGAAGAAATGACCGCCCGCGAACATCCGCAGCTCGAAGTGCGACGCAGTCAAGGCGCGCCACTCCTCGAGCTCGTCGCGACTGACGGAGTGGTCTTCGGCGCCGCCGAAGGCCACGATCGGCCACGGCGCGGGCGGGCGGTCGGCGTGGCGATACGTCTCGACCAGTTGAAGGTCCGCGCGCAGGATCGGCAGAAAGATCTCCATCAGCTCGCGATGCTCGAGGACCTCGCGCGGTACGCCGCCGTAGAGGTCGAGAAGGCACCGCAGGAACTCGTCCTCAGGCAGGGTGTGAAGTTGCTGGCCATTCGTCCGTCCCGGCGCGCAGCGGCCGGAAACCATGAGCACGTTGACGGCGATGCCGCGGGCCGTCAGGGCGTGAGCAAGCTCGTGTCCGAGGATCGCTCCCATGCTGTGGCCGTAAATGGCGAGGGCGGGGAGGGACGGTGCGGCGGCGATGGAGTCGGCGAGCGGGCCGACGATGGCGCGCCAGTCGGTGACCAGGGGCTCGCGCATGCGCGATTCGCGTCCCGGAAGACGCGCCGAGGCGACTTCGACCCACTCCGGCAGTTCCTTCGCCCACGGCTGGAAGACGACGCTCCCGCCGCCCGCGTGGGGGAGGCAGATCAGGCGGACAGTGGCAGGGCGGGAGCGCGGCGCCGTCCAAAACCAGGGATCGTTCATGGTGCGCGAAAGGGTAGCAGGTGAGGCCGGCCGTCGACGTATGGTGGTCGCCGAGCGGCGCCGCGCCGTCGTGGGCGATGGAGTGGTTGTCGGACGAAGAGCGCGAACGCCACGCGCGCTTCGTTTTCCAGCAGGACCGGGAGTCGTATCTCGCCGCGCACGCGATGCTGCGCCTCGCGCTCGGCGGCTATCGCGGCCCTTTCTCGGTCGGAGTGCATGGAAAACCATTTCTCGCGGAGGGACCGGAGGTCAGTCTCTCGCACACGCGCGGCGCCGTCGCGGTGGCGATATCGACGTCGATGCCGGTCGGCGTGGACGTGGAGAACGTGGAGCGCTCGAATGACTGGCGCAAGCTCCTCGGCCGGGTGCTATCCCCCGCCGAGATCGCCGCCCTCCGCGCCCTCCCCGAAATCGACCAACAGCCCCGCTTCTACGAATTCTGGACGCTGAAGGAAGCGTGGTCGAAAGCCCTCGCCCTCGGCCTCCACGCCGACTTCCCCTCCCTGAACTCCCTGCAGCCCAACCTCACTCTGCAACTCTGCCCCATCGATCCCCCCTACCGCCTCGCCCTCGCCGCATTCGGGGAGGAGGTGGAGGTGAGGGTGGGGCGGTTTGGGTGGAAGGGGATTGTCGGCTCGCCGCCGAGCGCGTAGCATCTCCCTAGGTAGCCGGCGTCGGTCCAAGAACCTCGACAAGTTCAGCGATCACCTGAATCGCGTCTTCCTCGATGTCTTCGAGCACGATCGGCGCGTAGGCCGGGTTGTCAGGCTTCAGCGTGACCTTCGTGTGT
>DASXIH010000144.1:0-21589 GCA_036498125.1 Thermoanaerobaculia bacterium | reverse complement strand
GCGGAATGCTGTCGATGACGACCGAGTTCGCGCCGACGATACTGTTTCGGCCGATGGTCACGCCGCCGAGGATCTTGACTCCGTCGCCGATCCAGCAACCCGTCTCGAGCACGACAGGCCCTCGGTACACGTTGCCCTGCTTCAGAATCGGCGTTCCCGTGTCGCCATACGCATGCGTCGTATCGCCGATATAGATATTCGAGGCGAGGAGGACGTGATCCTGGATCTCGACGTGATGGAGAGCGCCGATGCGATTGAAGCCGTTGATCTCACAGCCGTTGCCGATCGTGATCACGGGGCGCCGAGGGTCCGGATTCTCAGGTTCTGCGTGGATCTCGCAGTGATAATCGATCGAGGTGCCGTCGCCGATGCTGATGTACTGCGCTCCGATCAGCCGCGTCGGAAACGTGATCTTCGAGTCTCCGAAATGGAAAAACTGTGTCCGCAGAATCGGCCGGATGAGCGGCCAGAGCACACTCATCGCGACGGAGTACGGATTCTGCAGAAATCGGGAGAGGTATCGAATCATCAGGTCCAGATGTACTCGCCGGAATGCTCGCCGCAGTTGAAGAGCAGATCGACGATCGCGCAATGCTCGACGAAAGGGCCGTAGAGCTGCGGATACGGCGGGTATTCCGGCTCGAACCACTCCAGCACGACGTTCGTCCGCTGCCAGCGGTCCTCTTCCATGTAGTCCTTCGCCCGCGTTCCGATGATGTACCGCGAGGCGCCGAGGTGCTCACAAATGTTGATGAGCCGCTGGGTCGGCGTGTCGCCGCTGATCCCGAGCTGGGAGGAACGTAGAAAACGGACGCCCTCGATGCCGAGAAATCTGCTGATGTTCTCGATCAGATAGATATTGAGATCGCAGAGATTCTCCCATCGCCGGTCATAGCACTCACGGAAGAAATCGGCGTACTTTCGGAAGTACGGAGCCTTTGCGTAATTCTGTTCCATGCTCCGCCAATGTTTCGTGCGCCAGTTCTGGGTCTCGTCGATCTCCGTCTCCATCAGGAGCTGTCCGAAACGATGGCGCACCGGTACCGTCAGCCACGTCAGACCATTGGCCGACTTGATCCGGTTTCGGTTGTGATGACCGTTCTTCACGAACTGAACGTCGTCATAGAAGACGTACGTGTCCGCCCTCTGCACCTGATGGAAATGTTTCCGCAGGAACAGATAGAACGGCTGCATGATCACGAGGTTCATGCGCGAGTCTGAAACTCCTCGCGCAACAACCCCATGATCTTGACGTCCTTGAAGACACCGTCCTGGAAGTGATGCCTGCGCATCGTCCCTTCCTCGACGAAACCAAAGCTCTCGTAGAGCTTCACCGCCGGAGCGTTGTCCGCCAGCACCTCGAGCCAGACTCGGGCGATGTTGAGCTGCCGGAACACGTAATCGAAGAACACGGCCATCGCGTCAGGAGCGACGCCCTGTCCGCGCGCTTCCCTCCTGAGAAAAACGCCGAAACGGGCGCGTTGCTGCAAGGCGTCCATGTCCGTGACGGCAATCAGACCGAGAAACTCCTTCGTCTCGCGGTTGACGATCGCAAAGTCCACCCGCCGCCGCGGACCATCCGCATAAAGCGATTCGAGCCAGCGCCGCTCGTTCGCCTCGGTGACGGGAAAGATGTACCCCATGAACGCTTTGTTGGCCTCGACGTCCATGCGCAAGGCGAGCGTGTCCGGTGCATCCGCAACGGTGAGCGGCCGGAGAGTGACGGTTTTGCCGTGAAGCATGCGAGCTACTCCTGAAACTGCAATTCGTGTTGCGACGCGATGAACGAGCTGCAGCGAACGAGACTCTCCGGATCGCCGACGTCGAACCACATGCCGTCATATTGCAGCCGCCGCGCGAGGCCCTGATTGAACGCCTCGGCATCGTTCGCCGCACCCGACCACCGGAAGTCGCGATGAACCACGTACGGAGCGATCATTCCCCATATAGACGGAGGATTCGCCGGCCGGTACATCAATTTGCCGGTAGCAGGGTCGTAAACGCCCATCTGGCGAAGCTTCGCCGGTTCGTCGATGCGGCGCACGCTGTAGCAGACGTCGCATTTCTCTTCGAGAAAGACATCCACCAGTTGCGTGACGTCGACCTGCGAGACGTTGTCGCACGGCATCAGCACGGCGTGCCGTTCATTGCCGAGCGACTCGCGAACGAACTGGAGTCCGGAGAGCATGTCGTGGACACGAGCATCGTCCTGCATCAGCGTCCGATTGCCCGCCGCGGCGAATCGGGCGTCGTTCTCGTCATTCGTCAGGACGACGACTTCGTGAATTGCCCGGCACGATTCGAGGAGCGCCAGCGGGTACATGAAGACGGGGCGGTCATACACCGGCACGAAGGCTTTCGATATGTAACGGGTGATCTCGCCGAGCCGCGTTCCTCGTCCGCCCGCGAAGAGGATGCCTAGAAATTCTTCCACAGCACCTCGGTACCGTTGTCGTGGAACCGCGCGTCGATGCTGATGTAGTTCGGATATAGCTTGTACATCAGCGCGCGCTTCGCTTCGGCGCTTTCTGCGATCGCGAGGAAGAAGCCGCCGCCGCCGGCGCCGGTGACCTTTCCGCCAACCACGCCATTGGCGCGCATGAAGTTGTACAGCTCATCGACATACAGGTTCGTGCTCAGCGGGCTGACCTTCTTCTTCAGCTCCCAGGTCTCGTGAAGGATCTTCCCCAGGTGAGACACATCGGGCGATTCCGACTCCAGCTCGCTCTCGAAAGCCTCGACCGCTGCATACATCTCCCCGAGATACGCATCCTTCTCAGATGAAGCGAGCGACGCAACGACCTGCGACTGGATGGGGACAGAGTCGCGCGCGAGATTCGTGAAGACGAGGAGAATGCGATCCTGAAGCTCTTGCAGCGTGTCTTCTTTCACGCGCAGCCGCTTCACCGAGACGTCGTCGCCGGCGAAGGTGATCCGATTCAGCCCGCCGAAGCTCGCCGCATACTGATCCTGACACCCGCCGACGGTACCCGCTTGCTTTTCGAGACGGACCGTCAGGTCAGCCAGCTCTTTCGGCTCCGACACGGGCCGGCTCCTGAGATACGAGGCTCCGGTTGCGAGAGCGCTCATGAGCGCCGAGGAAGCGCCGAGGCCGGAGCCGGTCGTCATGACGTCGGACACGATCACGGCTTCGATTCCCTTGAACAGGCCGAAGTGCTCCAGCGCGGTGCGCACGTACGGATGCGAGATCCGGCTCGTGATCGCTTCCGTCTCGATGACCGAGTGGTGCACGCGGACGTTCGTATCGAACATGTCCTTGATCGTGACGTAGATGAAAACGTCGATCGTCGCGGAGATCACGGCGCCCGGCCGACGCGCGAAATACTCCGGAAAGTCGGTACCGCCGCCGACGAAGCTGAGCCTCAGCGGCGATCGGAGCTGGATGATTCGCTTGCTATGAAGCATGGACTAGCGATTCACCGGAGAGGGACGCGACATAGCGCCGCACGCCTTCCCGGACGTCGACCGACGGAACGAAGCCGAGCATCTCGTGAATCTTTTTCGTGGAAGCCTGGCGCCGGCGGACAAGATGCTTGTCCACCTCGAGGCGGTGGACCGGGACGCTCTTTCCCATCTCGTCGAAGATCATGTCCTTGAGCTGGTTGACGCTCGTCTCGACGCCGGTACCGACGTTGAACATCTCGTACTTCACGTCGTCATTGAAAAGAGCGATGACGTTCGCGCGGGCGGCGTCCGACGAATGCAGCAGGTCCATCGTCTGCTCGCCGTCGCCGTACAACTCGATCGGCTCGTCCTTCTGCACCTTCAGGATCCACTTCTGGAAGACCTGCGTATAGAACGCGCCCAGCCCCTGCCGCTCGCTGTAGATGTTGTAGTAGCGGAACCCGCACCACGGCAGATTGTGGGTGTATGCCCAGCTCCGGAAGAGATGCTCGAGCGCGATCTTCGTGGCGCCGTAGAGCGTCTCGTTGTCGAACGGGTGATCCTCGTCCACCGGCACGTACCGCGGGTTCCCGAACACCGACGCCGACGAGGCGAAGGTCACGCGTTTCACCCCGGCGTCGATGCAGCACTGGATGAAATTGAACGTCCCCTTCACGTTGACGTCGACGGCGTCGAACGGGAACTTGTTGCTGTCCATGATCATCATGGACGCCTGATGCGACGCGTACTCCGGCTTGTACTTCTCGAACACGCGCGACAGCACGCGATAGTTGACGATGTCGCACACCTCGAGCGCCGCCTTGCCGCGGTCGAGATGCTCGCGGAGATAGCGGATCGAGCTGTTATAGAAATTGTCGACGACGACCACGTAGTGGCCGAGCTCGACCAGCTGGTCGACGATGAACGAGCCGATGTTGCCGGCTCCCCCGGTGACGAGAACGGTGGCCATATCTCTCCTATGCGGTTTGTTTGTTCAGACCGGTGGTGATGCAGAAGGCGTCGCGCAGATTGTCAGCGGTGGCGACGGGCGGTGCATCAGGCGGGATCTCGCGCATCTGCGTTTCGCCATGTCCTGTGCGCAGGAGAATGGCGCGTCCTCCGAGCTCCGACACCGGCATGACGTCGGTCCACTTGTCGCCCACGAAATACGACTCGCTGATGTCGATGCCGAGATCGGCCGCCGCACGCCGGAACAGCTCGACGCGCGGCTTGCGGCAGGGGCATTCGTCTTCAGGAAGGTGCGCACAGACGTAGATCGCGTCGACGTGGGCGTTCCGGGCGGCGAGTGCCTCACGCATCCTGCTGTGAATGGCGTCGAGCGTCTCCGGCGTCAGATATCCGCGCGCGACGCCCGACTGGTTCGTCACGACGACCACCGCCCATCCCGCGGCGTTCCACTGCGCAATCGTTTCCGCCGCGCCCGGCAAGAGCTCGAACGCGTCGGGATCCGAGAGGTAGTTCACCTCCCGGTTGATCGTCCCGTCGCGGTCGAGAAAGATGCCTGGTCTCAACGCGAGACCACCGACCAGAGCGTCTTGCCGCCGTAGCGCTCGTCGAAAGGATCGATCTTGTATTCGTCCGACGGGTCGTAAATATGCGACTGAACGTTCAGCAGGATCGCCGGAACGTCACCGAGACACATCTGGCCGTGCAGCACGCCGGGCGGCACGCGCACGGCGATCTGGTTGTAGTCGTTCATGACGAAGACGTTCGTCACGCCCTTCGTCGGCGAGTCGTCGCGCAGGTCGTACAGGCAGACCTTCGTCGAGCCATAGATGTTGTACAGGATGTCGGTGTGGATCTTGTGGTAGTGCCACGCTTTGACCACGCCGGGGTTACACGTCGCGTAGTACACCTGGCCGAAACGGCCGTGATAGATCGGATCGTCGGCGCGGACGATCTCCGCGACGATGCCGCGGTCGTCCACATACACCCCGATGTCCTTGACCATCACGCCGTCAATGAGGACTTTGTTTGAATGCATTCCTGCTCTCCTCCAGCCCGGTGGGCGAGTCGTTTCGCGTAGACGTCATCGAGCGCGTCGACGACATAGTCGAGATCGTTTTCCGTGTACTTCGTGCAGAGCGGCAGCGACAGCAGTTGCTGCGCCAGCGTCTCCGCCACCGGCAGCCGCACGTCAGGGTACTTCTCGGCGTAGAACTGGTTCATGTGCACCGGGTAGAAGTGGATGTTCGTCCCGATGTTGTACTGCCGGAGCACCTGCATCAGCGCGTCGCGGTCGACGTCGGGGTCGACCACTTTGGTAATGTAGACGTGATTCCCCCAACCGCCGTCGGGCGTCTCGCGCACCGTCGCCTCGAGCCACGGCAGCCGCCGGATCGCGCGGTCGTAGTGCGCCATGAGCCGGTTCCGGATGGCGAGGAACTCGTCCGCGCGCCGCAGCTGCGCCACGGCGAGCGCGGCGTTCAGGTCGGTCATGTTGAATTTGAAGCCGGGAACGACGCACTGGACGTGCGGGCTGGCGCTCTCTTTCGAGTAGCGCTTCCACGAGTCCTTGTCCATTCCGTGGTAGCTCCACAGCCTGAGGTTCTCGGCCAGTTCGTCGTCGTTCGTCGTGATGACGCCGCCGTCGCCCGCCGTGATGTTCTTCGTCGCATAGAAACTGAAGAGCGACGCCTTGCCGTACACGCCGACGCGGCGGTTCTTGTAATGCGAGAAGACCGCGTGGGCCGCGTCGTAGACGACGGGCACTCCGTACTTTTCGCCGAGCGCGTCGAATCCGTCGATGTCGACCGGCAGGCCGGAGACGTGGACGGGCGAGATCATCTTCACGCGCCGGCCGTACTGCTTCAGAAGCGGCTCGACGAGCTCCGGCGTGGTGTTCAACGTGTTCGGATCGACGTCGACGAACAGCGGCGTCGCACCGACCTGCTCGACCGTGCTCGCGGTCGACGGCCACGTGATCGTCGGCACGATGGCGTAGTCGCCTTCGCCGAGGCCGAGCAGGCGGCACATCAGGAACTGCCCGACCGTGCACGACGTCACCGAGATCGCGTGCCGGACGCCGTGGTACGCGGCCATGTCGGCCTCGAACTGCCGCACCTTGGGACCGACGCTGATCCAGCCGGACTTGAGCGTGTCGATCACCTCGAAGATCTCGGCTTCCGAGATGTCGGGGATCGCGATGGAGAGAAATTGCTCGCGGATGTTCATTACTGGAGGTTGCTCCACGTGTAGCCGGGGAAGTGATCGAACGAGACGCGCTCCTCGTCCGAGACCTGGGGGTTGTACGGTTCGGTGCAGATCGCGACGATGACCGCGTCGTCCGTCAGCGCCTGATGGCCGTGATAGACGAGCCGCGGCGCGAAGAGAGCGGACGGCTTCTTCGCCGAGAGCACGTGCTCGGAGAACTCGCCGGTACGCGGGTCGTGGAGGACGAACAGCGCCTCCCCTGCAACGCACGAAAACCACTCGTCCATCTTGAAGTGGCGGTGCCATGCGCGCACGGTGCCGCGCGTCGCATCCTCGATGATGTAGACCTGCCCGAATTGCGTGTAATTCGGGTCGTCGCTGCGGACGACTTCGTACAGTCTTCCGCGCGGATCGGTATGAACGATCAGTTCCTGAGCCACGATTTCACTCCTGTAATTTTAGGATGCGGCGCCGAACAGCGTCCGCTCGACGATCTCGCATGCGATGTGCTCGACCGCGAGAAGCGCCTCCTGGATGTACTGCGTATCGGCGCTCGGTACGGCGACGGCGCAGTCAGCCTCGGAGGCAAGCCGCCCTTTGTTTCCGGTGAGGCCGATCGTCTTCATGCCGTGCGCTTTCGCGTACGCCACCGCGCGCAGCACGTTCGGCGAATTGCCGCTCGTACTGATGCCGATGAGCAGGTCCCCTTCGCGCCCGAGCGCCTGGACCTGCCGTTCGAAGACGCCTTCGAAGTCGATGTCATTCGCATAGGCGGTGAGAAAAGAGGTGTCGGTCGTCAGCGCGATCGCCGGCAGGCCGGGACGGTCGAAGTCCTTGGTCAGGCGGCTCACCAACTCGGCGGCGACGTGCTGTGCGTCGGCGGCGCTGCCGCCGTTGCCGCAGATCAGGAGCTTCCCTCCGCCCCGAAAAACATCCGACATCATGCCGGCAGCGGTGCGGATCGAATCGAGACACTCCGCCGAGACGCGCTGGTAAGTCGCAGCGCTCTCGGCGAGATGATCACGAATGAGCTGTTCGACGTTCAAAACCGCCGGCATTCAAGCACACTTTATTGCACCGTAACCGTCGCCGTTACGCTGTTGACCGAACCGCACGCATTCGACACCCGCACCCAATACGAGTACGTCTGCGTCCCTCCGACGTAGATCGAAGTCGAAGTCCCACCTTGAATGGGCGATGCCGTGTTGCCGCTCGTTCCGACGTACCACTGATAGCTGAGGGGCGCCGTTCCGGTTGCGGCGACGCTCAACGTCGTCGCGCCGCCCGACGGAATCGTCGTCGACTGCGGCTGCGATGTGATCGTAGGCGGCGTGCAGGATGAGCCCGACACCGTGACGGTCGCAGTCGCGCTGTTGGCGAAGCCGCATGCATTCGACACCCGCACCCAGTACGAATAGGTCTGCGTGCCCCCGACGAGGATCGAGGGCGAAGTCTGCCCTTGAGCGGGGTGCGACGTGTCGCCGCTCGCGCCGACGTACCACTGATAACTCAACGGCCCCGTTCCTGTCGCGGACACGCTCAACGTCGTCGAGCCTCCCGACGGAATGGTCGTCGACTGAGGCTGCGATGTGATCGACGGCGGCGTACAGGAGCCCGAGACGGTGACCGTTGCGGTATTGCTGTTCACCGAGCCGCATGCATTCGACACCCGCACCCAGTACGAGTAGGTCTGCGTGCCGCCGACGAGGATCGAGGGCGAAGTCTGCCCCTGAGCTGGGTGCGAGGTGTCGCCGCTCGCTCCGACGTACCACTGGTAACTCAGCGGCCCCGTTCCTGTCGCGGACACGCTCAACGTCGTCGAGCCTCCCGAAGGAATGGTCGCCGACTGAGGCTGCGACGTGATCGCCGGCGGCGTACAGGAGCCCGAGACGGTGACCGTTGCTGTATTGCTGTTGACCGATCCGCACGCATTCGACACCCGCACCCAATACGAATAGGTCTGCGTGCCGCCGACGAGGATGGACGTCGACGTCCCCCCCGAGATCGGAGATGCCGTGTTGCCGCTCGTTCCGACGTACCACTGATAGCTCAATGGCCCGGTACCGCTCGCGGCGACGCTCAGCGTCGTCGAGCCTCCCGACGGAATGGTCGTCGACTGAGGTTGCGAGGTGATCGCCGGCGCCGTACAGGTGCCGCACGAGCCGCCGGGGTAGACCGCGTCGACCGCATGCTGGTCCCAGGCGGCGAGCGCGGCGTTGCGCCCCGCCGTCACGAAAGCAGTCATGATCGCGCTGCTCGAACACTCGAGCGTCGAGTCGGTGGAGCATGCGGCGTTTCCCGGACGGTTCTGGTCCGAATGACGGAATCCCAGCGTGTGGCCCAGCTCGTGGGTCACCGCGCTGTTGAAATCTCCGCTGTTGAACAGCAGCGTGCAATTTGCGAGACCGCGGTTCATCTCGACGTCGCCTTCCTGCGTGGTGACGAACGACTCGCCATTGACGGTATTCGTCCCCGAAGCGGTGGTCACGCCGCCGATTCCAAGCGTGCCGCTGTAGCCGCCGGATGAGCAGGTGAAGGGTGAGACGCCCCACGTGCTGAGGTCGCGTTCGAACAGAATCGTGTTGGCCCCGTCGGCCGCATGCAGGCCCTGCGTGTGTGTCCCGTTATCGGTTCCCGCGTACACGTAGTTCACGTTCGACGCGCAGTCGTTGTCCCACGACGCAATGGCGGTCTGGGCCGCCGTGACGCCGCCGCCCGGAGCGCCGGGCTCCGCCGTCGTGCCGGTGTACCAGTTCACCGCTGATGGGAAGACGGTCCATCGCGACCCCATCGAGCCGCTCACCGTCATCGTGTAGGAGGTCGCCGAATAAGGAGCAATCATGATGGAGGGAGTCAACCCTCGCGTGGATCGAACCTGCGTCGGTGCTGCCGGCGCCGCCGGAACCGCGTAGTCGACCGGCGCCATCCCGCCCCTCGCCTCCGTGCGGACAAATTGCAGGAAGCGGTCGGCGGCGCGGTGCGTCTCGACGTGCGGCTGGAGATTCGGATCCCACCCGACGATCTCATCTTCGTCGCGGACGAGCAGCCGCTGCCCATTCTCGCCATCGACGAATGTGAACTTCCCGAGCACCAGATCGGTCACCGCCCAGCGGTCCTTCCCGGTGCTGGCGACGAAAAGCAACATCCGTTGTCCGGTCTCGAACCGCGGTACCCCCGCGAGCACCATCGACACGCCGCCGTAAGTGCCGCCTGGCTCGACGACGTTGATCGTCGAATTGAAGTGCCCCTTGATGGTCTCTTCGATCAACATTGGAGTGACGGTCTCGACCGCCGCATCGGTACCGGGTTGGGAGTACGACGCCATCGCGGTCGCAATGACGATTCCGTGAGCGCGCCGGACGAGGTCCCTGTCAGTAGGGACGACGAACGTTGCGGCAAAGAGTGATGGCGCTAGAACGAATGCGGCGAGTGAGGCTGCGACCGAGGATCGGGACATGGTGCTCTCCTGAGCTCCAGAAGTTCATGTTCAACGCCAACTCTGCCCGCCTGAGCCATTCCCGAACGCGCTGGCACGATCGTTTCTTTGGAGCGAAACCGGAGGGCAAATCGCCATGCGTTTTGTCTCAGCTGTTCTCTTCTTGGGAATGACACTCGCGCCCGCTGCCATGGCAGACAACGTCTGCCCTTGTGTTCCGATCAGCCATTTGTGGACCGTGAAGACGTGTGCGGACTGGACGTGCGCTTCCACCGAACTGGCGGTCAGCAACGGCGACACGCAGGTATTCGCGGTTCCCGTCGGCATGGATGACACTCGCTGGCTGGTCGTGCGTCGCGTCGCGAGCGGTTCTTTCAGCGATTCGTCGGACGATCCGTTTCGTTTGGAACAGTTCGATGGATTCGGCTCGGCAGCATTGCGTTTCTCCGGGATGTCGACCGATCTCAGACCGATCATCGTGACCGCGCCGGATGGCAAAGTGATCGTGATGTCGCTCAGGACGGCCGAACCGAAGCGGCGTGCGGTGTCTCACTGAAGACGCCGCGCGCCAGCGCGCTGGCATAAGTCCGCCGCAGTCCCTCTTCCAACGAGACCTGCGCCTTCCAACCGAGCGCGTGCATCCTGCTGCTGTCGATGATTTTTCGCGGAGTTCCGTCCGGACGCGACGGATCGAATCGGACGACTCCCTTGAACCCGACGACGTTCTTGATCAGGTTCGCGAGCTCGGCGACGGTCTGTTCCTCGCCGCTGCCGACATTGATCGTTCCAAGCTCCTCGTACTGCTCCATGAGGAGGTAAAGCGCCTCGGCGAGATCGTCCGCGTAAAGAAACTCGCGTTTCGGCGTTCCCGTCCCCCACACGACAACCTCGGACAGCTCTTCGGCTGTCGCATCGTGCATCCGCCGCAGCAATGCGGGGATGACATGCGAACGCTCCTGGTCGAACGTATCGTTCGGTCCGTAGAGGTTCGTCGGCATCGCGGAAATGAAGCGCTTGCCGTACTGCCGCTGGTAGGCCTCACAAAGCTTCAGTCCCGCGATCTTCGCGATCGCGTACGCCTCATTCGTCGGCTCGAGCGGCCCGGTCAGCAAGGCGCTCTCCGGGATCGGCTGCGGTGCGAGCCGCGGGTAGATGCAGGAGCTGCCGAGATAGAGGAGCTTCTCCACACCGTGCGCCGCGGCCGCTTCCATCACGTTCGTCGCAATGACGAGGTTCTGGTAGAGAAAATCGGCCGGCCGCGTGGCATTCGCGTAGATGCCGCCCGCGAGCGCCGCCGCGAGGTAGACATACGCGATGTTCTCTTCCGAAAAGAAACGCCGCACCGCCGCCTGATCGAGCAGATCGAGCTCGGCGCGCGTGCGCACGACGATCGAGGTATGTCCCTCACGCCGCAGCTTCTCGACGATCGCCGACCCGACCAGTCCGCGATGTCCCGCGACGAATACCGGGGCGTTTTTGTCGATCACGATATCGATGCGACCGCTCGCATTTCGCGGCGCGCCAGCTCCATGTCGGATTCGACCATGAGGCGCACCAGATCCTTGAAGCCGGTCTTCGGTTGCCAACCGAGCGCGGCGCGCCCTTTGGAGGCATCCCCGATGAGCAGGTCGACTTCCGTGGGACGGAAATAGCGCGGATCGATCTCGATGAGCACCTTCCCGCTCTCCGCGTCGATCCCTTTCTCGTCGAGCCCCGCCCCCCTCCAATCGACCCTCATCCCCGCCTCGGCGAACGCCAGCTCGCAGAACTCGCGAACGGTGTGCGTCTCGCCTGTGGCGATGACGAAATCGTTTGGCTCGTCCTGCTGCAGCATGAGCCACATCGCCTCGACGTAGTCTTTCGCGTATCCCCAGTCGCGCCGCGCCTCGAGGTTGCCGAGGTACAGCCGTTCGTCGATCCCTGACGCGATGCGGCCGACAGCACGCGTGATCTTGCGCGAGACGAACGTCTCGCCGCGGCGCGGCGACTCGTGATTGAAGAGGATTCCGTTCACCGCGAAGAGCCCATACGCTTCCCGGTAGTTCACGGTCATCCAGTAGGCGTACACCTTCGCGACGCCGTACGGGCTGCGGGGATAGAACGGCGTCACCTCGGACTGCGGGATCTGCTGAACCTTCCCGAACATCTCGGAAGAGGACGCCTGATAGATGCGCGGCCGGATCTCGAGCTCGCGGATCGCCTCGAGGAGTCTCACCGATCCGACGCCGGTGACCTCCGCCGTGTACTCCGGCGTATCGAACGAGACCTTCACGTGACTCTGCGCGCCGAGGTTGTAGATCTCGTCAGGGTCCACGACGCGGAGCACGCGATTCAGCGACGAAGCGTCATTGAGATCGCCGTAGTGAAGAATGAATCGGAGATTTTTCTCGTGCGGGTCCTGATAAATCGGGCCGAGCCGCGCCGTATTGAACGACGACGACCGCCGGATGATCCCGTGGACCTCGTAGCCTTTGTCGAGAAGAAGTTCGGCGAGATACGAGCCGTCCTGGCCCGTGACGCCGGTGATCAACGCTCGTTTTTTGTTGGAATCGCGCATCTCTCTCAGGCCTGAACCAACGGCGCGACACCGAAAGGAACGATGTTGCGCGTATCGACGACGAGTTTAGCGCTCGCGTAGAGCGCCGCATTCTTGAAATCGGTGTGGGGAGTGGCGACCAGCACGGCGTCGTACGAGCCGAATTCGTCGGGCGTGCACGGAACGGACTCCAGCGAGAGCGCCCGTTTCCTCCCCTTTCGCGTCATCGGGATGTACGGATCGCAGTACGAGACTACCGCGCCGCGCTCTTGCAGCAGCTCGATGATCTCGAACGACGGCGACTCGCGATCGTCGTCGATGTCGGGTTTGTACGAAAGGCCGAGGACGAGCACCTTCGCGCCGGAGATGCTCTTTCCCTGCGCGTTGATTCCGTCGATCGTCTTCTGCACGACGTACCGCGGCATCGAGCTGTTGATCTCACCCGCGAGCTCGATGAAACGCGCCCACGTCCCGTACTCCGCCGCTTTCCAGGCGAGGTAGAACGGATCGAGCGGGATGCAGTGCCCGCCGAGGCCAGGGCCGGGATAGAAGGGCATGAAGCCGAACGGCTTCGTTTTCGCCGCCTCGATCACTTCCCAGACGTTGATGCCCATCCGGTCGAAGACGACCTTCAACTCGTTCATGAGGGCGATGTTCACCGCGCGGAAGATGTTCTCCAGCAGCTTCGCCGCTTCCGCGACCTCGGCCGAGGAAACGGGAACGATGCGGTCGATCACCGCCCCGTAGAGCGCCGTCGCCGCCTGAAGCGATGGCTCGTCGATCCCGCTGACGACCTTCGGAATCGTCTTCGTCGTGTAGTCCTTGCGCCCGGGATCTTCGCGCTCGGGGGAAAACGCCACGAACATGTCGGTGCCGCAACGCAGACCCGACTGCTCGAGCCGCGGCAGCAGTTCCTCGCGCGTCGTGAAGGGATACGTCGTCGATTCCAGCACGATCAATTGCCCAGGGCGCAGGACCTTTGCGAGCTCCTCGGCCGTGATGCGAATGTATTTCAGGTCCGGCTCCCGGTGATCTCCCAGCGGCGTCGGGACGCAGATGATCACCGCATCGCATTCCGAGAGCTTGCCGAAATTCGTCGTCGCGACGGCACGTGCCTCTCGAAATGCCGTCCGGATGCGCTCTTCGCCGATGTGCCGGATGTACGACTCTCCCCGTTCGAGCGCTTCGACCTTCGTCTGGTCGATGTCGTAGCCGACCACTTCGAATCCCGCCTCCTCGAAGAGGAGGACGAGAGGCAGACCAACGTATCCGAGGCCGATGACACCGACGCGTGCCGTCCGGCTCTCGATCTTGTTCAGAAAAGTCGTCAGCATTGGTAATAGTCGCGATACCACTCGACGAAGCGTCGGATGCCCTCTTCGATCGGAGTGTCGGGGTGAAATCCGACCGCCTCCTCGAGATCGGTCACGTCCGCCTGGGTCGAGGCGACATCGCCCGGCTGCATCGGCTGGAGGTCCATCTTCGCCGTCTTGCCGAGGCATCGCTCGATCGCCGCGATGTAGTCGAGAAGCTGCACCGGCCGGTTGTTGCCGATGTTGAAGACCCGGTACGGCGCCCGGCTGCGTGCCGGGTCGGGATGTTCTGCGCTCCACGCACCGTCCGGCTTGGCCGGCGCGTCGAGCACGCGCACGACGCCTTCGACGATGTCGTCGATGTAAGTGAAGTCGCGAATCATCTTCCCGTAGTTGTAGATCGGGATCGCCTCGTCCATCAGGATGCCGCGCGTGAAGCGGAACAGCGCCATGTCCGGCCGTCCCCACGGACCGTACACCGTGAAGAAGCGGAGACCGGTGCACGGGATCGAGAAGAGGTGCGCGTATACGTGCGCCATCAGCTCGTTCGCTTTTTTCGTCGCGGCGTAGAGCGAGATCGGATGGTCGACGTTGTCGTGCTCCGAGAACGGCTGCTTCGTGTTGCTGCCGTAAACGGAGCTCGATGACGCATAGACCAGGTGCTCGACATTCAGCGCACGCGACGCCTCGAGCACGTTGAGAAAGGCCTGGATGTTCGAGTCGGCATAGGCGTGCGGGTTCACCAGCGAGTAGCGGACCCCCGCCTGCGCCGCGAGATGAACGATCCTCGACGGCCGGCACGCCTCGATCTGCGCGATCGCGGATCGCTCCGCGAGATCCGCCCGAATCATCCGGAACCGCTCGTAGGGAGCGAGCCTGGCGAGCCTCGCCTCCTTCAGCGTCACGTCGTAATAGTCGTTGACGCTGTCGATTCCGATGACCTCGTCGCCGCGGTCGAGAAGCCGGCGCGCGACGTGATAGCCGATGAATCCCGCCGCGCCGGTCACGACCACCGGTCCGGCCGGGCGGGCTTCGCCCCCTTCGGTGTACAAAGTCCCTCGGGACTCAGTCGTCAAACCGACTCCGGCATTGGTCGAATTGTTCGGGCGCGATGGCCCGGGTCAGACATTCGTGGTCGGGCCGGCGTTGCTGCCGAACTCGGCCACTTCACGCGTCAGCCGCTCAATCTCGGCCTGGACCGCGTCGTACTCCTCCATCTTTCGCCGAAGGAACGCGTACGTCACGTTCAGCTTCTCGTCGAGCCCCTTCGGGGTCAGATGGTAGGCGTACGAGAGTTTGTTCTTTGCATTCTTGAAGTTACGGACCTTCAGCCACCCCTTTTCGATCAGCGCGCGGAGGCAGTAATTCACCTTCCCGATGCTGATGTCGAGGTAGCGCGCGAGCTCCCTTTGGCTGGCCTCAGGATGACCCTCCAAATAACGAAGGAGCCGATAACGAATTTCCTCGGGGATGTCGTGTGTCATGGCTGCGTTCAACGGTTGAACGCATTATGGCGCACGAGGACCTCGCGGGGAAGCTCTGCCAGAACCGACTTATTCAGTGAAGAGATCGAAACCACGAGACGGACGGCGTAGCGCTCCTTCACCAGCGTCCCGACGTACCCCTCAAAAACCCCTTCGGTAATCCGCACGCGATCGCCGGGCATGAAGTCCGGGCGGGGAGTGAGCGTCGCTCCCGCCTCCTGAAGAGCCCGAAGCTGACGCAATTCCTCGTCGAGGACTCTCTGATCCTCCACCGGAATGACACGCGTCACGACGCCGCTCGACCAGAGCGCCGGCCGCGTCTCCTCGGTGCGGCGCAAGAAGACATAGCCGGAGAAGAGCGGGTGGAACGACTTGAACGTCCGGCCCGCCCGCTTGACGCTCTTCTCGACCTGGGGAAGGTAGAACGGCTGATTGCGGGTGACGAGGACGCGCGCCAGCATCTTCTCCTGGCGGCTGCGCACGTGCACGACCTCCCAAGGCGCCTCCTCGAGCGACAACGAGAAGAGGCCGGGAGGGAAGATCTCGCTTTCTTTCCGGAGGATCGGCATGGCTGCAATCCGTCACTTTGCTTGACGAGCGTCGTTTCAAGCTGCGATGCTACGACGCCAGTCCGAAAGCCAGCCGATGATAAATGAAGCCACCGTCGCGTACCGCGAAGAAGAGATCGATCCGCCCGTTTCCGTGAGCCACCTCATGCGCGTACTCCGCGCCTACTCGATGGTGATCCTCCTGTCGGTCATCGGTGTCGGCGTGATGTACGGGATCGTGGCTCTGGCGGTCTACCTGACGTCGCCTTCGATGCGCGTCGTCAGTCAGCCATTTCGCCTCGATTTCTCCCGTGCGGAGGAAGGCAAGTACCCGAACGGACTGAAATTCAGCACGGCCGAGATCATCGCGCCGCAGATCCTGTCGAAGGTCTACAAGGACACGCAGTTCGGGCGCTTCATGACCTTCGGCGATTTCGTCACCGCCGTCTACATTACCGGGTCGAACCCGGCGTACGACCGCCTGCAGCGGGAGTACGCGGCACGTCTGGCCGACCTGAAACTGAGCACCACCGAGCGCCAGCAGCTCGAGCGCGAATTCGCCGACAAGCAGGCGTCGCTCCCGAAAAATCTCTTCACGCTCAACTTTGCGGCGCCCACGGGCACGAAGCGCGTTCCCGATGACGTGACGGTTCGCGCTCTGGCGCAGATCCTCTCTTCATGGGCTGACTGGGCACAGAAGACAGGACTCACCTCCTACGACACCGCGGTCCTTTCGCCGCAGATTCTCGACGACGAGCCGAGCGCGAATCTCGTCGTCACGATCCGCGTCATGATCAAGAAACTCTCGCAGGTGCTCGACAATCTCGGCGAGATCAGCTTGCTGCCGTCGGCGTCGCTGACGCGTACCAGCGACCACCTCTCGGTTGCGGAGCTGACGATCAAGATCGAAGACATCATCCGCTTCCAGCTCGAACCGATGGTGCCGCTCGCCCGGGCCACTCGCGCCGCGAACGACCCCTACACCGTCCGCTTCGTGCAGACACAGCTCAACTTCGACCAGCGCACGCTGCAGAGCTACCAGGACCGCGT
Organism: Thermoanaerobaculia bacterium; assembly: GCA_036498125.1. GTDB lineage: Bacteria > Acidobacteriota > Thermoanaerobaculia > Gp7-AA8 > Gp7-AA8 > DASXHZ01. Next base: position 4,643 of record DASXIH010000144.1, on the reverse strand, counting down.
CGACGCAGTTCGCAACGCGATCGCGGTGTACAGCAACCAGCGCGCGGTTTCGACCGAAGAACAATCCGCCCGTGGCACGGACAAGAACCCATCCGAAACCGTCATGCCGCAGCTCAATGATACGTTCATCGACCGGCTCGCCACACTCCTGAACCAGTCGGCCGACATCAGCTACCGCCAGAAAATGGTCAACGAGCTGCAGCAGGTCCAGAACGCAATGGCTCCCACGCAACAGGCCGTACGCTACGACCAGGAGCTGCTGCGCGAGGTCACTGCGCCGCCGCCGCCGATCACGGTGAATGAAGCCGATCTCCGCGTCCAACTGAACCAGACGCGCACTCAGGCCAAGGTCCTCGTGGCGAAGATCAACGAGATCTACACCATCGTCTCCCGCAACCTGAATCCCGAGACGTACCTGTATTCGCTCACGTCCCCGCCGACGACGATGAACTATCGGAGCGTCCCGCTGAGCCGCCTCGCGCTGATCGGCGCCATGACTGTCCTTCTTTCCCTGCCGATCATCATCCTGCTCTGCTTCATTCACCACCGCATCCGGGAAGAAGAGCAGGGGACGATCCCGGTCGCGCGATAGCGCCGGCTGCAGCCTCAGCCCATGACGAGGACGCGGCGAAGGTATTCGCCGTAGCTGCTCTTCCGGAGACGATCGGCCGCGGAGAGCACGTCTTCGCGGCTGATGAGGCCGAGGAAGTACGCCACCTCCTCGGGGCACGCGATCTTGAGTCCCTGCCGCAGCTCCACCGTCTCGACGAAGTTCGCCGCCGCGAGGAGCGACTCCTGCGTCCCCGTATCGAACCAGGCGTACCCGCGGCCGAGCTGTTCGACGTGCAGCGATCCGGCCTCGAGGTAGAGGCGATTGAGGTCGGTGATCTCCAGCTCGCCGCGCTTCGACGGCGCGAGGGACCGCGCCAGCTCGACCACCCGCCGGTCGTAAAAGTACAACCCGACGACCGCGAAGTTCGACTTCGGCTGCTCCGGTTTCTCCTCGATCGAGAGCGCGCGGCTGTTCTCGTCGAACTCGACGACGCCGTAGCGCTCCGGGTCGTGAACGCGGTAAGCAAACACGGTCGCGCCGCTCTCGCGCGCGCTCGCGCGGCGAAGCGCCTCGGTCAGCCCGTGGCCGTAGAAGATGTTGTCGCCGAGGATGAGGCAGCTCGGATCGTCGCCGACGAAGTCCGCGCCGATGAGGAACGCCTGCGCCAGGCCGCCCGGGTCGGGCTGCTCGGCATACGAGAGGCGGATCCCCCACTGGGAACCGTCGCCCAAAAGGTGGCGGAATGCCGCCTGATCGTGAGGCGTCGTGATGATCAGGATGTCCGTGACGCCGCCCAGCATCAGCGTCGTCAGCGGGTAATAGATCATCGGTTTGTCGTAAATCGGGAGGAGCTGTTTGGAGACGACCGACGTGATCGGGTAGAGGCGGGTTCCCGAGCCGCCGGCGAGAATGATCCCTTTTCTCATGCAGCCTGCACCTTATCGAAATCGAGCGCGAAACGGGCGAACGAAAACGCCGTCGTGAATCCCGGCGAAACGGCATTCAGGATGTGGAGCGACCGCTCTCCCCGCTCGACGACGAAGTCCATCACCAGCTCGTTCTTCACGCGATCGAAGAGCTGCGCGCGGATTCCGGCTTTCGTGCTCGGCTTCAGGTGCCTGGTCTCGAGCCGCGGGACGAGTGCGCGAGCCGCCGCCGCGTAGTTGCGCTTCAGCAGCCGCGCCGCCTCCTGGTGGAGCAGCGTGCGGAAGCCCTGTTTGTTGCTCGCGTACTGCCGGACGATGGTCGTCGCGATCGAAGCCGCGTCGCCGAGCCGGATGCCGTGCACGCCGGAGTAGTTCTCGCGTCCCAGAGCCGGCATTGCCGTCGGACCGATGTACGTCGTCCCGTCGATCGCGTTGGTGAAATGCACGCCGAGGAACGGAACGCGGAGGTCGGGGACCGGGTAGATCAGACGGCGGATGACGAACGGCGCCGCGAGCTTGTAGTAGCGTCCGCGGAATGGGAGGATCGTGTATCGCTTCCCCACTCCGAACGGCCGCGCGATTCGGTCGGCATGGAGGCCCGCGGCATTCACGAGGAATCCATACGTGCCCGGGTCGATCTTCGTCACCTCGCGGTTGAATACGAATTCGACGCCGCCAGCGCGCAGCTCGTCCGCGACGCTCGCCAGAATGCGCTTCGGATCGACGACCGAAGTGTCGGGCGAGAAGAGCGCACGGCCGGGCCGCGCCTCCGGTTCGTACTCGGTGACGTCGTCGACGATCTCCGCACGCGCGCCGTTCGCCCGCGCGCGTTCGAGCAGGGTCTCGAGCTGTGCGTCGTCGGCGTCATTCGCCGGGACGATGACCTTTCCGATCCGCGCGATCGGCAACTTTCGCTCGTCGCAGTACTCGCGCATCAGCCGCGACCCCTCGGTGCAGAGGCGGCCCTTCAGCGATGCGGGCGGATAGTAGATGCCCGAGTGGAGGACGCCGCTGTTCCGGCCGCTGGCGTGCTTCCCGAGCTCCGGCTCCTTTTCGAAGATCGCGATGCGTTGCTTCGGGTCGCGCGACAGCAGCTCGCGCGCGATCGCCAGCCCGACGATCCCGCCGCCGACGATGATGGTGTCGTACGTCTTCATCCGCTCTTCTTCGACAGCCTGTAGAAGCCGGCCATGATCGCCCCGAAGAGGAATCCTCCCACATGCGCCCACCACGCGATGCCGGAAACCTCTTCCGTATGCGCGGCGGCGGCGAGCGACATGAAGCCGTTCATGAACTGCATCGCGAACCACACCGGCAGGAAGAGCGCCGCGCGGATCTCCGCCATCGCCCAGTAGACGACCAGCGGGAACAACGTGACGATCCGCGCCCGCGGCCGGAGCACGAGGAACGCACCGAGCACTCCCGCGATCGAGCCCGACGCACCGATCGACGGGACGGTCGAATGCGGCAGGATCATCGTGTGCGTCAGGCTGCCGATGGCGCCGCACGCGATGTAGAAGAGGAAATAGCGGACGTGGCCGAACAGGTCCTCGACGGCGCCGCCGAAGACCCAGAGATAGATCATGTTGCCGAGGAGGTGGACGAAGCCGCCGTGGAGGAAGAGCGACGTGACCAGCGTCAGCGCCGCCTCCCAGACCGCGTAGTGAAAGCGCGCCGGGTCGACCAGGCGCGCCGGCATGAACCCGAAGATGTCGATCAGCCGCTCCGCCGCGCTCGCATTCATCAGTTGCGCGATGAAGACGACGACATTCGCCGCCACGAGCGCCCGGTTCACCACCGGCACCGCCCGCGCCGCCAGCGTGTGGCGAAGGGGGATCATGGCTTAGAGCCCCTTCGCGATCTCGCTCACGACTTCATTCAACTGCGCCTCGGTGAGCTCGGGATAAATCGGAATCGCCAGCGTCTGCTCGGCGGCGATGTCGGAATTCGGGAACTGGTCGCGCGACGACGGCACGCCTGCGAAGCACTCCTGCTGCGGCAGCGTGAGCGGGTAGTACACCTCGCAGCCGATGCCGGCGCTCTTGAGGTGACTCATGACGGCGTCGCGCGTGTGGCGTCCATCCGTGAACCGGATGATGTACTGGTTATAGATGTGGCGTCGCCGCGGGAGCTCGGCCGGGAGCGCGATGCGTCCGACCAGCTTCTGCTCCGTGAAGAGCGAGTGATAGATCTTCGCGTTGCGCCGCCGCCCTTCCGACCAGGCGTCGAGATGCGGCAGCTTGACGCTCAGAATCGCCGCCTGCAGCGCGTCGATGCGGAAATTGCCGCCGACGTAGTGGTGAAAATACTTCGGACGCATGCCGTGCACGCGGAAGTCGATCAGCTTCTCGTACTGCTTCTCGTCCTCCGTCGTCACCGCGCCCGCGTCGCCGAACGCGCCGAGGTTTTTCGACGGGAAGAACGAGAACGCGCCCATCGTGCCGAGCACGCCCGCGCGCTTTCCGTTGTACTCCGCCCCGACCGCCTGCGCCGCGTCCTCGAGGACCGCGATGCCGTGCTTCTTCGCGATCGCGTTGATCTCGTCCATCGCGGCGCACTGGCCGTACAGGTGCACCGGCATGATCGCCTTCGTGCGCGGCGTAATGCGCGACTCGATCAACGCCGGGTCGATGTTGTAGTCGTCGAGCGCGATGTCGACGAAGACCGGCACCGCGCCGAGGCGATGCACCACGCCGGCGGTCGCAAAGAACGAGTAGGCCGGAACGATCACCTCGTCGCCCTGCTGGATGTCGAGCACCATGAGCGCAATCAGCAGCGCGTCGGTGCCCGACGAGACGCCGACCGAGAACTTCGACTGGCAGTACGTGGCGAACGCGCGTTCGAATTCGTCGACGCGCTTGCCGAGGATGAACATCTGCGACGAATAGACCTCGTCGGTCACCCGGAGGCATTCGTCTTTGATCTGTGCGTATTGGAGCTTGAGGTCGAGTAGCGGAACGCTCATTCGAAAGTCACCTGCGCAAAATGTCGGGATCCAACGCGGACGAGGTACGACTTGCCCGGCGTCGCGTCGAGAGCGTAGCGGGTGTCGGAGATCTTCTCACCATCGACCGACACAGCCCCCTGTGCGATCTTCCGCTGCGCCTCTTTGTTGCTCTGTGCGAGACCGGCTTCCGTGAGCACTCTCGAGAGCGCGGCCGGCT
>DASXIH010000143.1:0-7156 GCA_036498125.1 Thermoanaerobaculia bacterium | reverse complement strand
TGGTTCCACTGCCTCGACTTCGCCATCCGGCACAGCCTGCGAACCTACGTCGTCGGCTGGACCGACGCGAAGGTGAAGGCATACCTGGGCGCGAGGTTTACCTTCACGCATCACGCGGTGTATCTCCGAAGCCCTCTCTTCCGTTTCGTCCTCAATCGTTTCGCACGGTTTTTCGAGCCCGACAAAAACTTCCTTTCGCTACCATAAACAATTCATGCCATCACTGGCCGTCGCTTGCTGGCTACTGAACGTCGTTTTCGATACAGGCGGACACCTGTCGTTCAAAGCCGCCGCCACTGTCGCAGACGATATTCACGGTTTCCGGCGCTGGATTGCGATGTTCAAAGACAAGTGGATCTGGATCGGCGTGACTGCATTTGCTCTCGAGTTCTTGACCTGGATCGCGTTTCTTTCCCTCGTGCCTTTGTCCGTCGGTGTCATGTTTGCCAGCGCGAACACGATCGCCATCATGGCCGGCGGGAGGATCTTCTTTCGCGAGAGACTGACGCCCAAACGCGTCGCTTCCGCAATGCTGATTGCATTGGGGGTCGCTCTGGTGGGGCTCGGCGAGAGGTGAAGCGGTTCTACGTCATCGGCTTCGTCGCCCTGATGTGTTGCGACACGCTGGCACAGTGCGGCATCAAATTAGCGGCGCTTCACGCCGGCGCGCTGTCGTTTCATCTGCCCTGGGTGAGCGCGATGCTCCACCAGCGCTGGCTGTGGGGCGCTTTGGTCGGATACATCGGAGCGTTCTTTGCGTGGCTCACATTGCTGAGACATGCGCCTGTCGGGCCGGCGTTTGCCGCCTCGCACCTCGAGAAAGTGAGCGTCCTCTTCGTTTCCGTGATGTGGCTTGGCGAGACCCTTTCCCTGATTCAGCTCGCCGGGATCATTCTCGTGCTGGGCGGGATCGCGCTGCTCGGACTCGAAGGGGCCGCCGCGTGATCATGTTGCGCGAATGCCCGCCGACGGCGGGCTTGCCCCTTCACTGGTCCGACTTTTTCGGCAGGGAGCCGGAATCGCTCGAGACCGGACTCGGGGACTTCTTGGGTGTTCCCGTTCAAATCGAAAGTTCGGGAACGGCATCGCTGGTCATCGCCCTCGAGACGCTCAAACGCCTGACGTCGCGCAAGACGGTCGTCATCACGGCCTACACCTGTCCGCTGGTTCCGCTGGCCGTCCGTCGCTGCGGCCTCAGAATCAAGGTCTGTGACACCGAGAAGAACGGTTATGGGTTCGATCGGGGCGCGCTGGACGACGCGGTCGATTCCGATACCGCATGCATCATTCCGGCTCATCTCGGCGGCGGCGTCTGCGATCTGGGATGGGTGCTCGAGATCGCAAAACGCCGGGGCGCGTATGTGATCGAAGACGCCGCGCAATCGCTCGGCGCCAGTTGGCGTGGGCGTCCCGCCGGCTCATGGGGCGACGTCGGTGTCTTCAGTCTCGGTGTCGGAAAAGGTCTCACGATTTACAAGGGCGGTTTCCTGACCGCGCGTGATGCATCGATTCGGGAGGCGCTTCGCCGGACAAGCCGCGAGCTCGTGTCGCGAAACACGCTCGCCGAAATTCTTCGGACCGTTTCGCTGGCCGGCTACCGCATCCTGTACAACCCTCCCTGTCTCCGTCTTGCCTACGGAACTCATCTCCGCCGCTGGCTTGCGCGCGGACGGCCCGAGCGTGCCGTCGGCGACGAATTCGACGGCGAAATCCCGATATTTGAAGTCGGCACCCTTCGGAAGAACATCGGCGCCCGCGCTCTACCCCGCCTTCGTGACGCGATCGTAAGGAACGCCGATCGCGCCCAAAGGCGGATCCGCCTGCTCGCGGGAGTTCCCGGGCTCGAGGTCGTTCGCGGCCTGCCCGACAGTTTCGATTCGTGGCCGTTCATCATGGTGCTCCTGGATTCGGAAGACTCCTGCGCCGCTGCGCTTTCCAGGTTGTGGACCTCCGGTCTCGGCGTCACGAAGCTCTTCGTGCATGATTTGACCGGGTATGACTTCCTGAAGGAGACGGTGCCACCGGCCGATACGCCCAACGCCCGGTCATTCGCAGCTCGCCATTTGACCATTACGAACAGTCCGTGGCTGCGAGAACGGGATTTCGAGCGGATTGTCCAGGTTCTGTACGACGTATCGCGCCGCTGATCCAACTCGGCGAAGGATTTCCGGCCGCGCGCGCACTTACCCAGATGATGAACGGCGACGGCGAGCTCGTAAGACGACTCCTCGCAGGCGACGAAGCCGCGTTCGACAGCTTCATCACCGACTACTACCCGCGACTGTATCGATTCGCCTACAGGCGGGTCGGGGGTAACCGCGACCTCGCGCTCGACGTGGTGCAGAGCACGTTTGAGAAAGTCCTGCCGCGTCTGGCTTCGTGGCGCGGCGAGGCGCCGCTGTTTTCCTGGATGTGCGGCTTCTGCCGCTTCGAGATCGGGCGAGTGTGGAAAGAACAGGAGCGCGAGCTGGCTGACGACTTGCCGCACGTACGCGCGGTGCTCGACTCGCTGATCGCTCTGGACGCCTCGCCGCAGCGCGAGCTCGAGATCAAGGAGCTCGGACGGGCCGTGCGTCTCGCCCTCGACCACCTGCCGCGCCACTACAACGCCGCGCTCGAGTGGAAGTACGTAGCCGGCCTCTCCGTAAACGAGATCGCCGAACGGCTGTCGATGACGACGAAGGCCACGGAGTCGCTGCTCACGCGTGCGCGACAGGCATTTCGCGAATCATTCGCCGCACTGGCGGGAAGGGAAGTGTGATGACGGACCAGATTCTGATCGAGCGCCTGCTCCGCCTCGCCGATCCCGGCCCGGAGCTTCCGGCCGGCGGAGAGCAGCGCATTCGCGCCGCGGTGCATCCGCTGTGGCTGCGCGAAGTGCGTGCACGCCGGGCACGCCGGCATCGTGCCATCGCCGGCAGCGCCCTCGCCGCGGTGGCTGCTGCGGTCGTGATCGTCATCCTGCTGCCGGCGGGCAGCGAGTTGCCGCCGGCTCCTCTGCCGGTGGCGCGCGTGGAGCTCGTGCGCGGCGTCGTGGGCGCCGCGTTCCAGCAGAATCCAATCGTTGCCGGCACGCGACTCGAGACCGCTGACGGCCGCGCCGCGCTGCGGCTCCGCGCCGGCGAATCGCTGCGCCTCGACGGCAACACCACGGTCCGCCTCATCTCCGCGCATGTGGTGGAGCTCGAGCGTGGCGCCATCTACGTCGATTCCGGCGGCCGCCGCGGCATGCCGGTGGAGGTGCGCACGCGTTTCGGTATCGTGCGAGACATCGGCACGCGCTTCGAAGTCCGCGCAGCGGATACTCTCCGCGTCGCTGTGCGCGAGGGCAGCGTCGGCGTCTCCACGTCGCGCGTTCATTTCCACGTCGCGGCCGGATTCGCGGCTACGCTCAGCGGCGCATCGCACGAAATGCACAGCATTGCCGGCGGCGACTCGGGGTGGACCGCAACGATCGCACCTCCCTTCGCCATCGAAGGGCGCACGGTGGCTGAATTGTTCGACTGGTGCTCGCGCGAGAGTGGAGTGCCCGTGCGCTACATCGACCGGGCGACTGAGACGGTGGCGAACACGACGCGGCTGCACGGCACGCCGATCGACGCTGCACCCCTCGATGTGGCCGGGATGATCGCGCCGACGGCAGGGCTGACAGCCGCGCCGCGGGACGGGGCGCTGGTCGTGGCGCGCGCCGGGGCCACCGCATTGCGCTAACGCGCTCAGAACGCCTGGCTCGTCGAGATCGAGATCACCTTTCCACGGCGATTGAGCGGGCTGGCATTCAGTGCGTAGGCGTAGTCGATGCGAATGAGGGCAGCGTCGTAGCGGGCGATCCCGATTCTCAGGCCAACACCGGCATCGCTCTTCATTCCGTGAAAGGCCCCATTCCCCGCCTGTCCGCTGTCGAAGAAGACCGCCAGGCTGGGGGAGAAGAGCTGGAGGATCTCGCGGCCGAGATACGCTCGATGCTCCACGTTCACGATGATCCGGCGATCTCCTTCGAACGCGAAATCGGGGTAAGCGCGGAGGCCGTTCTGGCCTTCGGCGAAGAACTGCATGTCGCGGTCGAGATGCCGGCCGGCGTCGATGCGCGCTCGAGTGACGAAGGCCTGCGGATGTACGGCGCCGAAGCGGGTAACCGTCCGCGCGTCGGCGGAGACGACGGCGAGGCGCGTTCCGGCCGCGCGGAACATGGCGTGGATCCGGCCGACGAGAAACGATCGCTCTGCGAAACGGAGACCGTCTCCGGCCTCGGCCTGCAACCGCCAGCTTCTCGGCCCGAGGGCCGCGTGCAACGACAGCAGGTGTCCGAGGTTGAAATCTTGTTCGCGCGAATCGCGGTCGACGTAGTCGAGCTTCACGGGAACCAACCCCGCGCGCTCGTACCCGCCGTCGAGAAAGCGGAAGTGCCGCCGATCGGGCAGTACGTCGTTCGGCCGCTCCGGAAGCGGCGAGAACTCATCGTCGAGAAAATCGACGCCGCCGACGACGCTCGACGTCGCGTCGGGACGCGCCTGCAGCGTCCACGATCGAGAGACGGCGAGAGCGCGATGGCGTTGCTGGAAAAGCGCGGCGATCTGCCCTTCGCGGTAGACACGCTCGTCGCGGATGAGTCGATCGGCCAGGAAACCGGCTGTCGCGGGCGTGTCGTAGGAGCCACGCACGCGCTCTAAGGCGATCTTTTCCTCGTCGCCGTCGGAATTCTTCGAATAGAGCGCATCGAGATTCGAGTACGGGCCGAAGATCGCCGGATGGCGGAGCTCAACCGCCTTCGCGCTTCGTTCGATACCGCGATCGACGAGGAGCTCGAGCGCGGCGCCCGTGCCGAAAAGGTCCTTCTGCGACACGTCCACGTCGTAGACGGAGATGCCGCCCTCGTTCGAGAAGTCGCCGGTCACGGCCGTGGTCCAGGCATCCGTCGTGACGACGGCGATATCCACGACGCCGTCGTGCGGAGGCGCGGCGGTCACCGATACGCTCTCGAGAAAGTCGAATTGCCTGAGGTTCCGCTCCGTTTCCGCCAGCTTCACAGAGTCGTATGGCTCCCCCTCGCGAAAAAGGAGGAAGCTGCGAATCAGCTCCGCACGCGTCTGCACGTGCAGCCGGTTCACCGCGCGATAGAAGCTGCCCTGCCGCGCCTCCGACGGATCGAAAACGGAACGGACGTCGACGCTGACCCGTCCGACGCGCAGCGGCGCGGATGCGCTCAAGATCGCGAAGAGGAGGAAGGAGCCTGGGAACGTGGCGGTACGATAGCACCTCCGCCACGCTCGTCCGCGCCTCCGCCATGGTCGTCAGGACCTCCGCCATGCTCGTCAGGACCTCCGCCATGCGCGTCGGGACCTCCGCCACGCTCGTCAGCACCTCCGCCACGCTCGTCAGCACCTCCGCCACGCCCGTCAGCGCCTCCGCCACGCTCGTCAGGACCTCCGCCACGCCCGTCCGCACCTCCGCCACGCTCGTCAGGACCTCCGCCACGCGCGTCGGGACCTCCGCCACGCTCGTCAGCGCCTCCGCCACGCTCGTCCGCACCTCCGCCACGCTCGTCCGCGCCTCCGCCACGCTCGTCAGCACCTCCGCCACGCCCGTCAGCGCCTTCGCCAAGCGCGTCAGCGCCTCCGCCACGCGCGTCAGGGCCTCGGACACGCTGTCCGCACCTCGGACGGGCTGTCCACGCCTCCGACACGGACCGCTCCGGGGCCGGACCTTCGATTTTCGCAAGCGGGACGTTGCACCATCAACGCAATGGAAGGCGCAGGCGGGCGATGCAGCCGGGGCGGTCGGGGCGGTTTTCTAGCGTGAGGCTGCCGCCGTGGGCCTCGGCGATCTGGCGGCTGAGGACGAGGCCGATGCCGGTGCCTCCGGGCTTGGTCGTGTAGAACGGAACGAACAGGTTCGTGCCGCTGGCGACGCCGTGGCCCTCGTCGGCGACTGCGATCTCGAGCGCGCGGTCATCGGCGGTCCAGCTGATTTGCACGCTTCCGCGCGTTTCGATCGATGCGTCGGCGGCATTGCGGACGACGTTGATGATCAGTTGTTCGAGCTGGTCGGGATCGGCTTCGATCCGCATCGGCGCGCCGGAGGACACCGTCACGCCGATCCGGTCCTCCAGCCGCACGACCCGCTCGATGAGCGCGCCGACGTCGACGGGGCGGAATTGCGGCGGCGGCAGCCGCGCGAGCTTCGAATACGCATCGATGAATCGCGTGAGCGACTCGGCGCGCGAGGCGATGACCTCCAGCCCGCGCTTGACGTCTTCCTGCCAGTCGGCCGGCGTGGCCTCGCGCGATCCGAGGGAGAGCAGCGTCCGCGCGATCGATCGAATCGGCGTGAGCGAGTTGTTCAACTCGTGACTGAGCACGCGAACGAGCCGGATCCACGCCTGGCGCTCCTCGTCGCGCAGGACCTGACTGAGGTCGGTGATGACGAGCAGCGTGTGGCGGTGTCCCCCCTCGCGAAACGTCGACCGCCGCACGCCGAAGCGCCCGCTCCCCCCGGCGAATGAGATGTCGAGCGTCGGCTCGTCCGATTCGATGCAGCGGAGCAGATCCAGGTCAGCGGCGCTGCGGCCGAGGAGATCGTCGACCGGCGCGGCGAGGAGGCGCTGACCGGCCGGATTGACGAGCCGCAGCCGCTGCTCCGCATCGAACGCGAACATCGCCACCTCGGTTTCGCGAATGACGGTCTCGAGGAGAGCCGTCGCCTCGACGCCGCCGAGCCTGCGGCCCTGCAACTGTTCCGCGAGCTTGTTGACCTCGATCGCCAACTCGCCGATCGCGCCGGCGCGTTTCGCCTCGCGGAGCCGGATCGAATAGTCGTCCTCGCGGAGCGCCTCGACGAAGCCCGACACCGTGCGAAGCGGGTAGACGACGTGCCGCTGCAGCGCCCGAATCAGCAGTACCGTCGCGAGCAGCGCGACCGCTACAGCGGCCCATCGCACAGCGGTTGATGTAGGAAACAGGAGCGTGGCAAGAGCAATCAGCGACGGGAAGGTCGCCACAATCGCCAGCAGTGTGATGCGATCGAACCGCTTGGCCATCACAACCCGTACCGCTGAATCCTCCGATAGAGCGCGCTGCGGCTCAAGCCGAGGCTCTCCGCGACCTTGCTGACGTTGCCGCCGAACCGCGCCAGCGCCTTACGGATCAGCAGGGCTTCG
>DASXIH010000142.1:0-5058 GCA_036498125.1 Thermoanaerobaculia bacterium | reverse complement strand
GTGGCCAATACCAGCTACATGTTCGTCACCGGCCCCGACGTCATCAAGACGGTGACACACGAAGAGGTGACGAAAGAGAAGCTCGGCGGCGCCGACACGCACAACGCGATCTCCGGCGTGGCGCACTTCGCCGCGGACTCTGACGAAGACTGCCTCGCCACCATTCGCGAGCTGCTGTCGTACATCCCGTCGAACAACCTCGAGGACCCCCCACGGGTGGCGACGAAGGACGACGTCAATCGCGTCGACGACGCGCTCGACGCCTTCATCCCGGACTCGCCGAACCAGCCGTATGAGATCCGTGACCTGATCCGGGCGATCGCGGACGAAGAGCACTTCCTCGAGGTGCACCAGTCGTACGCGCGCAACATCGTCGTCGGCTTCATCCGGCTCAACGGACAGTCGATCGGCGTCGTGGCGAACCAGCCGGCATTCCTCGCGGGGGTGCTCGACATCAACGCGTCGCGTAAGGGCGCACGCTTCGTCCGCTTCTGCGACGCGTTCAACATCCCGCTGCTCGTGCTCGAAGACGTTCCCGGCTTTCTGCCCGGCACGGACCAGGAGTACGGCGGCATCATCATCCACGGCGCGAAACTGCTGTACGCATTGGCGGAAGCGACCGTTCCGAAGGTCACCGTGATCACGCGGAAGGCATACGGCGGCGCGTACTGCGTCATGAACTCGAAGCACATCCGCGCCGACATGAACTTCGCGTATCCGACCGCGGAGATCGCGGTCATGGGCGCCGAGGGGGCGGTGAACATCCTCTATCGCGGTGCCGAGGATCGTGACGCGAAGGTCGCCGAGTACAAGGAAAAGTTCGCGAACCCGTACATCGCCGCGGAACGCGGGTACGTCGACGAGATCATCGAGCCGCGCTTCACGCGCCGGAAACTGATCACCACGTTCGCCATGCTCCGCAACAAGCGCGACAAGAATCCGCCGAAGAAGCATGGGAACATCCCGCTGTAGAGGGGAGAGCGGAGAGCGGAGAGCGGAGAGAATTTTCTTCTCCCCTCTCCGCTCTCCCCTCTCCGCTCTTTTCCTTGCGCTGCTCCTTACCGCCTGCGCAAAGCGTCCGACCCATCCCAACATCCTCCTGATCACGCTCGACACCTTCCGCGCCGACCGCATCGGTGCGAATACGCCGAACCTGCAGAAGCTCGCGGGTGAGAGCGTGCGGTTCACGAACGCGGACTCGCCCGTTCCGCTGACGCTCCCGGCGCACTGCTCGATTCTGTCCGGCGAGCTGCCGTTGCATCACGGCGTTCGCAACAACGGCGCGAATGGGTTCCCCGCGGACCGCGAGACGCTCGCGACCGTCTTTGCGAACGCAGGATACCGCACAGGCGCGTTCGTCAGCTCGTTCGTGCTCGACCATCGGTTCGGGCTGCAGCGCGGTTTCGAGCGCTACGACGACGAGATCCCGCGCGATGCGACGGCCGAGGCGAACACGCTCGAAGCGGAGCGCCGCGGCGACGTCACCGTCGATCACGCGCTGTCTTGGCTAGACGTAGGGCGGGCGTCAGCCCGCCCCTGGTTTGCGTGGGTCCACCTGTACGACGCGCACGCGCCGTACGCCCCTCCCGCGCCGTATCCGCAGACGTACGACGGCGAGATCGCGTTCGTCGACGCCCAGGTCGGGCGTCTCCTCGCTGCGATCGATCGCAAGAACACCATCGTCCTGGTCGTTGGCGATCACGGCGAGTCGCTCGGCGAGCACGGCGAGCTGACGCACGGCCTGCTCGTGTACGAGGCGACGCTGCACGTTCCGATGCTGCTCGCGGCGCTGGACGCCGTGGGGCATGAGGTGACGACGCCGGTCAGCTCGATCGACATCGCGCCGACGCTCGCGCAGCTCGCGGGACTGAAGCTCAATCGCGCGGACGGCATCGCACTGCCGCTGAAAGGCGAGCCGGACGCGAAGGACCTCTACGCCGAATCGCAGTACCCGACGACGTTCGGTTGGAGCGCCTTGTCGGCCATCCGCCGCGGCGCGTCGAAGCTGATCTCGAATCGCGAGCTGTACGACCTGCAACGCGATCCGAACGAGAAGACGAACATCCTCGCGAGCGACCGCCGCACCTTCCGCGCGCTCGATACCGCGATGCTCGAGGTCCGCAAGAGCGAGGCCGCGCCGGCAACGCAAACGACGGTCGACGAGGAGACGCGCCGCAAGCTCGCGAGCCTCGGGTACGTCGCGCCGACCGGCACGCCGTCCGAGGGCGCGCATCCCGATCCCGTTGCGATGACGCCGCTCTTCCGTCAGTTCGAAGAGGCGACGTGGGCGCTCAACGGCGGGCAGCGGAAGATGGCGATCGAGATGTTCACGCGGCTCGTCAGGGCCGACCCGCGCAATCCCGTTTTCCGCGAGAGCCTCGGCCGGGCGTTGCGTTTGGCCGGCGACAACGAGGCGGCGGTACGTCTCTATCGCGAGAGTGTCGCCATTGCGCCGAACAACGCCGACGCCTGGTACAACCTCGCCGTCTCGCTCCAGGACTCAGGCCATGGTGACGAGGCGGGCATCGCGATTCGCGAGGCGATCCGCCGCGACGACAAACGCCCCGAGGCGCACAACGCGCTCGGCGTAGCGCTGATGAGCGAGGGGAACGCGGCGGGGGCGGAGGAGGAGTTCCGGCGCACGATTGCGCTCGATCCGCGCAACGCGCGCGCCTGGAACAACCTCGGGAACATCCTCCGCGCGACGAACCGTCTCGACGAGGCGCGGTCCGCGTATGCGCAGTCCTCGAACCTCGCGCCGAACTACGCCGATCCGCTGAACGGCGCCGGCGTCATCGACGTGCAGCAGGACCATCCGCGCGACGCGATTCCGAAATTCGACGCGGCGTTGCGCATCGCGCCGAACTACTACGAAGCGGAGCTCAATCGCGGCATCGCGCTGAAAATGGCGGGCGATGAAGCCGCGGCCGGGGAGCAGTTGCGGCGGCTCCTCGCGACCCTCCCTCCAGGCACGGCGTACGACCAACAACGGAACGCCGCGCGCTCGTTGTTACATTGAGGGCAAAGGCGGCACGGCCTTTCCTCACTTGGTCTATAGTTCTCGCAAAGTTCAGTACGTCCATAGATTCAGTCAATAGATTCAATTGAGGAGGGCTCCCATGTCCAAACGATGGTCCATTTCCCTCGTCCTAGCTGCGCTCCTGCTCGTCGCGACGAGCATGTTCGCGCAGGGCACCGGCGGCGCACTCATTGGCCGAGTCGCCGACGAAACCGGCGGCGCGCTTCCGGGCGTCACCGTCACGGCGACGAACGACGCCACCGGCGTCTCGCGTAGCGTCGTCACCAGCTCCGACGGCAGTTATCGCTTCTCGTCGCTGCCGGTCGGCACCTACACAGTGGTCGCCGATCTTTCCGGCTTCAACACCACGACGACGAAGAACGTCTCGGTGTTGGTCGCGACCGACAACATTCGCAACATCACGCTGAAACAGGGCGCGGTGAAGGAGCAGATCACGGTCACGGCCGAGGAGCCGCTCGTGGCGACGTCCCCGAGCGTCGGCACCGTGGTCAGCCAGAAAGAGCTGGAGAACCTGCCGCTCAACGGCCGTCAGTTCGCGAACCTCGGCACCCTCGCGCCGGGCACGACGCTCTCGGTCAACTCCGACCCGACGAAACCTGGTCAGCTCACGATCGCCCTCAACGGCGGATCGGGGCGCAACGTGAACTTCATCATCGACGGCGGCGACAACACCGACGACACGATCGGTGGCGCGCTGCAGAACTTCAACATCGAAGCGGTGCAGGAGTTCAAGATCCAGACGATGCAGTACAAGGCCGAGTACGGCCGCTCCTCCGGCGGCGTCCTCAGCGTCGTGACCAAGACCGGCGGCAACGAGCTGTCCGGCAGCGTCTACGACTTCTATCGGGCCAAGGGCCTCAACAGCGAGAGCGAATCCGAGCGGCTCGCGGGCATCGGCAAGCAGCCGTACCGCCGCGACCAGTACGGCGCCTCGATCGGCGGCCCGATCGTCAAGGACAAGGCCTTCTTCTTCGGTACCTGGGAGAAGACGAAGCGCACGACCGCCTACACCGTCAACACCGGTGCGGGACTCCTCGGCGCCTACGAGGGGCAGAGCTTCTCGCTGCCGTTCAAGGACGAGCTGGGAACCGCGAAGCTCTCGCTGAACGCCAGCCCGAAGCAGTTGCTACAGGTCCGCTACGGCTACCAGAAGAACGCCGACAAATACGGCCAGAGCGCGCTTGCCGCTCCGACTTCGCTCGGCACCGTGAGCAACGACTACAAGTCGCTCCTCGCCAACGACACCTGGCAGATCGGCTCGAACCGTACGAACGAGTTCCTCTTCCAGTACACCAAGTTCGCGAACGCCATCACGGCCGACTCGCAGGACCCGTACATCTACTACCCGTCCGGCGCGCACCTCGGCCAGAACGTCAACACGCCGCAGACGACCAACCAGAAGAAGTACCAGTACAAGGACGACTTCTCCTGGTCGACGCAGATGGGCGCGATGCACCACGACTTCAAGGTCGGCGCGCAATACCTCAACGAGCCCACCCTCGGCGGCGACTTCACCGTCGGTACGACCGGCCAGTTCAACCTGAGAGACGACGCACCCGGCTCGCCGGTCGTCAGCATCCTCTACAACGGCGGATTCTCGGGCGACGCGACTCCGATCAAGCAGTACAGCGCGTATCTCCAGGACGACATCGGCGTCAACAGGAACCTGACGATCAACGCCGGCGTGCGTTGGGATAGCTGGACCGGCTTCGATCTCAATCAGACCCTGAACCCGAACCTGGCGGTCGTCCAGGCCGCCGCCAACGCGGGTAAGTATCCGAACGAGCCGTGGCTCGCATCGTTCAAGAACGGCGGCGGGACCACGCTGCAGAACCCGAGCAACAACTTCGCGCCGCGCCTCGGCTTCACGTACGACCTGCACGGCGACTCGAAGAACATCTTCCGCGGCGGCGCGGGGCGTTACTACGACTTCCCGTACACCAACGCGAACATCCTCTTCCCGGCCAGCGCGGTCCAGTCGTTCTTCGGACCGATCTACAACTTCGAAGATCCGACCT
>DASXIH010000141.1:0-15551 GCA_036498125.1 Thermoanaerobaculia bacterium | reverse complement strand
GAGAAGGCTGATCAGTCCCTTGATCTCCTTCTGCTGATACAGGCGTCGCAGACCGACGCGTTCGGTGTTCCGGATCGGGACCATCAGGCGAGAATTATTTTGAAGCAACCTGAGATGGTAGTAGCTGTCTCCCGGCTCGAGGATCGGCGACTCGCCGATCTGCTCGACGACCGTGACTCCATGGTTCGGATAAACGAGCTTCTCCCCGACCTTGAAACTGAGTTTCATTGACGACAAGTGTGGCTCCTTTCGGATACGTTCGTTGGGGACAAACGAGTGAAGTTACTGCGAAGGGACGCGTATTGTACCCGAATTTGCTAGGAAATCGAGCAAAAAACTGTGAACTAGCGTGAGCGGAGGCGCCGGACGAGTTGGTGGAGACGGTCAACTCCTTGACGACGCTCCGCTTCGGACCCGGTCAGGAGATCCTCGATCGCCTGGAGCTCGCCCTGCAGATCGGCGGGCGGAGCGGTGACCTCCACGGTCGCAACGGACGGCCTCGCCGCTTCCATCGGCTGCAAACCGCCCTGCAAATCGGAAACGATCCGTTGCGCCATGGCGCGCATCGACGCGCTGTCGCCGTGGTCCAGCGCCTTCTGGATCGCCTTCGCGCTCGACACCGCGTCGGCGTAGGGGCTGTCGGGGTTGTCGAAGACGCGGGCCTGGATCAGCACCACGTCGAGGTTGCCGTAACCGCTCTTCGCGTCCGTCCGCGCGAACACGCGAATGGTGGCATGCCGGGAGATGTCGTCGAGGTCGATGACCTTGCTGCCGCCCGGCTGCAGCCACGCCTTGACGTCGATGGTCTTCGTCTTCTTGGCGCTGCTCGCCATCGGGATCGACTCGACCTCGAGGCGGTCGACAAACACCGGCCGGTTGCGCGTCACGACCATCCGGCGGTTCGGCATGTCGAGAACGACGCGATAGACGAAGTCGCCCTTCGTCTCGACGCGCGTCAGCTTCTCCTCTCCCGTCGGCTCGACGGAGGCCGAGGTGGTGAGACGGCTCGCCTCGAGCCGTTCATACGACGCGAAGTCGTACGTATCGTCCGCATGCCGGCCTCGGAGGATGTCGAGGTCCTCGTTGACCATGCGTCTGAGGATGTCGTTCGGAACGTCGTGTCCGCGGCTGATCTCGACGACACGGTCGATCGCCTTCGCGTCGTCGCTGACGCGGGCAACCTGTGTGGCCGGTAGGGCGGTGGCGGCAACGATGACGAGAGAGAGTCCGATCATCATTTCACTCCTGCTTCACCAAGAGCACTCTTCCCCGGGAACCCGCTGCCGGAGATCCCGAGGTAGTCGCAGATCGACACGCCGAGGTCGGAGAACGTGCCGCGCGTGCCGAGCGGGCGCGCGCCGCTGACGCGCGGGCCGGCGATGAGCATCGGGACGTACTCGCGCGTGTGGTCGGTCGAGATGTCGCACGGGTCGCAGCCGTGATCGGCGGTGATGAACAGCAGGTCGTCGCGGCGCATCGACGTCAGGAGCGCGGCGAGCTCGCCGTCGAAGGTCTCGAGCGCCTTCGCATAGCCGCGCGCGTCGTTGCGATGGCCGTACTTGGAGTCGAAATCGACGAGGTTCGTGAAGATGAAGTCGGCGTCGCCCTCGCGCACCAGGTCGATCGTCTTCCGCATGCCGTCGGAGTTCGACTCCGTCCTGATCTCCTCGCTGATGCCGACGCGATCGAAGATGTCGGCGATCTTGCCGAGGCCGACGACGCGCTTGCCGGAGTCGTGGACGCGCTGAACCACCGTCTCGCCGGTCGGACGGACGCTGAAGTCCTTCCGGTTCGCCGTCCGTTTGAACTGACCTTTGCCAGGGCCGAGGAACGGGCGCGCGATGATGCGGCCGATGTTGTGCTCGCCGCGCATCAGCTCCCGCGCGATGGCGCAGATCCGCCACAGCTCCTCGACCGGGATGACCTCCTCGTGCGCCGCGACCTGAAAGACCGAGTCGGCCGAGGTGTAGACGATCGGGGAGCCGGTGCGCATGTGCTCTTCGCCGAGCTCGTCGAGGATCACCGTCCCCGAGGCCGCCTTGTTGCCGAGCGTCTTGCGGCCGATGCGCTTCTCGTACTCCGCGATCACGTCCGGCGGAAAGCCGTTCGGGTAGGTGCGGAACGGGTCGGCGACGATGAGGCCCATCATTTCCCAGTGGCCGGTCGTGGTGTCCTTCCCGGCGCTGACCTCGTTCATGCGGCCGAACGCCGACTGCGGGTGGTCGCTCGAGCCCGGCTGCGGCAGCGTGTGGAGCAGGCCGAGGCGTGCGAGCGTCGGCAGGCTCGGGTGCTCGGCCGCGAGGACGTGTCCGAGGGTGTTCGATCCCTCGTCGCCGAACTCCTTCGCATCCGGGAGCTCGCCGACACCGAGAGAATCGCAAACGATCACGATTGCGCGTTTCGCCATTGTCATGAGTTTATCCTCGCGGGGCGAAGCACCGCGAGGATCTGGTGCCCACCTGCCGGGCGGGCGGAAGGACCCCCACCCACCCATCCGTGCTCATGGGCACCAGATCCTCCGCCGCTGCGCGGCGGAGGATAAAGTAGTGTTTGAAATGCGACGCACCCTCCTCCTCCTCGCCCTCCTCTTCGCAGCGTCCGCCGCCTTCGCCCAGCCGATGTCGCTCGCGCTCGATGCAACCGACGTCGCGCGCGGCGTGCTTCACGCGCACGAGACCATTCCCGTCACCGCGGGAGCGATGACGCTCCTCTATCCGAAGTGGATCCCCGGCGAGCATGGGCCGACCGGACCGATCGCGGGGCTCGTGAACGTGCAGATCACCGCGAACGGGCAGCGGATCGCGTGGCGTCGCGACCCGATCGAGATGTTTGCGTTCAACATCGACGTGCCGCCGGGCGTGGGCGCGATCGACGTGACGCTCGACTCGCTCCTCCCCTCGGGCGGATCGTTCAGCGCCGGACGAACGGCCACCGCGGTGCTCGCGGTGATCAGCTGGAACACGGCGGTCCTCTTCCCGCAGGGGCTCAGCGCGGACGACATCATGGTGGCGCCGTCGCTGCGGATTCCGGCCGGCTTCAAGTACGCGACCGCGCTGCCGCTCGATCACGTGTCCGGCGACACGCTGGCGTTCAAGGAGGCGGCGCTGTCGACGGTGATCGACTCGCCGGTGCAGCTCGGCGTCCATCAGACGATCGTCCATCTGCACGACGCCGACGGCCGGCCGCACGAGATCGACATGGTCGCCGACAGCGATACCGCCCTGGAGCTGCCGAAGGACTTCGACGCGACGTATGACCGGCTCGTCGAACAGGCGGGCCTCCTCTTCGGCGGGCGCCACTACCGCGACTATCACTGGCTGCTGACGCTGAGCGACAACGTCGCGCATTTCGGGCTCGAGCATCACGAGTCGAGCGACGACCGCGTCGGGGAGAGCTCGCTCGAGAGTGCGTCCGGGCGGCGCAACATCGCCGGACTCCTTGCACACGAGTATGTGCACTCCTGGAACGGCAAGTACCGCCGGCCGGCGGGGCTGCTCAGCCCCGACTACATGAAGCCGATGCAGGGCGAGCTGCTATGGGTGTACGAGGGGCTGACCGAATACTGGAGCTTCGTCCTGCCGCCGCGTTTCGGCGCGTGGACGCCGGAGCAGGCGCGCGAGCACATCGCCATGACCGCGGGCGATCTCGAGAGCGAGGGTGGCAGGACGTGGCGGCCGCTCGCCGACACCGCCGTCGAGGCGCAGGTCCTCTACGAGGCGGGCGGCGACTGGTGGGCGACGCGCCGCGGCACCGACTTCTACTCGGAGTCGTTTTTCGTCTGGCTCGACGCCGACACGCTGATCCGGCAGCTGAGCGGCGACAAGAAGTCGCTCGACGACTTCACCCGCAGTTTCTACGGCACGCTGACCGGCCCGATGGTGAAGCCGTACACGTTCGACGATCTCGTCGCGGCGATGAATGCGGTGCAGCCGTACGACTGGCGGACGTTCTTCAACACCCACCTCAACTCCGTCGACCCGCATCTATCGATGACCGGTCTGGAGCGCGCCGGCTGGAAGCTGGTGTTCGATGACAAGGCTCCCAAGCGCGACGAAGAGGCGCGGATGCGCGAGCGCGGCACCCTCAACTTCCGCAGCGGCATCGGCCTGATGCTGGCCGAGAGCGGCGCCGTCCGCGACGTGACGCCGGGCAGCGCCGCCATGCGCGCCGGCATCTCGCCGGGCTTCCGCATCATCTCCGTCAACGGCCGGAAGTTCAGCGCCGACGCCATCCGCGAGGGACTGCGCGGATCGACGACGTCGACGCAGCCGATCGAGATCATCGCCGAGAACGGCGACTTCGTCGGCGTCTACCACGTCGACTACCACGGCGGTCTCCGTTACCCGCACCTCGTCCGCGACGAAACGAAGAAGGACGTGCTGAGCGTCATCATGATGCCCCTGAAGAAGTAGGTTCACCCTCGAAGAGCAATCAGGGCGATGCCTGCGGCGATGCTGCAGGCACCCGCGATGCGCACGGGCGTGATCGTCTCGCCGAAGAAGGCAACGCCGATGGCGGCGGCGACGATCACGCTCATCTCGCGCAACGAGCCGGCGTAGCTCGCCGGCATGCCGAGGCGCATCGCCGTCAATACGAGCGCGTACGCCAGCGGCATCGTCGCCGCGGCCAGTAGCACCTGTCCTACCGGAGCGGCGGACGGCCTCGTCCGCCTCCTGAAAACGATCGGCGTGTAAATCACCGCCGTCACTACCAGCACCAGGTAGATGTAAACCAACGGCTGCACGAACGCGATCCCGATCTTGTCCACCGCCGTATACGTCGCCGTCATCAGCCCCGATAACAGGGACCACCCGAGAGCCGCCCCCGACGGCAACCCACCACCAAGCGCTCCGTAGATCCCAACCGAGATCAGGAGAATGCCGAGAATCCCGTACACCGTCGGCCGCTCCGCAAGAATCGCGATCGAGAAAACCAGCAGGAACAGCGGCGCCGAACCGCGCGCGATCGGATAGACGACCGAGAGGTTCCCGAGCGCGTACGCCCGGCTGATGGCGAGCAGATAGACCGTCTCGATGACGCCGCTCGCGATGATGATCCCCCACGCGACGCGCGTCCGCGGCACCTGAATGAGCAGCAACGGCGAGTACAGCACCGCGTTGCCGAGGAGCATCCACCAGACGAACACGTCGCGGTCGCCGGCGCGCTTGATCGCCGCGTGAGGGATCACGTGCACGAACGCGGCGATGACGATCAGCGCGAGCGGCAACATGCGTTAACCGTTACGCGTAATGCGTCACTCACTTCAGATGCTCGTGAATCAGCGGGCGCTTCTCGGGGGGCGCGTCGCCGAACTCGACGAATGAGAGGAAGCGCGCGTGCAGGTCGCTCGTATCGCGATGCGACTCTCCGAGCTGAATGCGCGCGATCGTGTCGCCGGCCTTCACCTCGTCGCCCGGCTTGCGGTCGAACATCACTCCGGCGGCGTAGTCGATGACGTCGTCGGCCTTCTTGCGGCCAGCTCCCAACTCCACCGTCAACATACCGGCCTGGTACGTGTCGATCGCCGTCACGAACCCGCTGCGCGGGGCCTTCACCTCGATCGTCTCGCGCGGCTCCGCCAGGAATCCGTAATCGTCGACGACCCGCGGATCGCCGCCTTGCGCCGCGATCCATTTGCGCGCCTGTTCCAACGCAGCGCCGGAGCGCAGCGCGTCGTCGAGCGCCTGCTTCGCGGAGGCGTCGTCGAACTTGCCGGACATCACCAGCACGCGGATCGCCTGCGCGCGCGTCACCTCTTCGAGGTCCGCCGGACCTTTCCCCTTCAGCACCTCGAACGTCTCGATGATCTCGTTCGCGTTCCCCGCGGCGACGCCGAGGGGCTGATCCATGTCGGTGATGAGCGCCTCGACGCGGGTTCCCGACCCTTCGGCCGCCGCGATGAGGCTCTGCGCGAGCGCTTTCGAGTCCTGGTACTTCCGCATGAACGCGCCGCTGCCGGTCTTCACGTCGAGGATGAGACCCGACGCCCCCATCGCGAGCTTCTTCGACATGATCGAGGCGGTGATGAGCGGGAGCGACTCGACCGTCCCCGTCACGTCGCGCAGCGCATACATCTTCTTATCCGCCGGCGCGATCCCGTCGGTCGACGTCGAGATCACGCACGCCGCCTCGTCGATGCAGCGCTCGAACTCGTCGCGCGAGAGGCGAGCGTTGAAGTGCGGGATCGCCTCGAGCTTGTCGAGCGTCCCGCCGGTGTGGCCGAGGCCGCGGCCGGAGAGCATGCCGATCTTGATGCCGCACGCGGCGACCCACGGCGAGAGGACGAGCGACACCTTGTCGCCGACGCCTCCGGTGGAGTGCTTGTCGGCGATGAAGTCGTAGCGGTCGCGGAAGTGCCACTGCTCGCCCGACCGGAGCATCGCCTGCGTCAGCGTCGCCATCTCCGGCGACGTCATGCCGTTGATCGCGATCGCCATCAGCAGCGCCGACATCTGGTAGTCGGGGATGTCGCCGTTGGTGAAGCGATCGATGAAGATCTCGATCTCGCGCGCGTCGAGCGGAGCGCCGCGGCGCTTGCGGTTCAGCACTTCGTAGACGTTGAGTGTCATGGCCGCCGGAGTTTATCCCGAGCGTCAGCGAGGGATCTCTCGGTGCACCGGCGCTGAACCGTGGAGCGGGCGTGGCAGGTGCACCGGAGATGCCTCGCGTTGCTCGGCATAAACTGGGAGAGCCATGCGAGCAGTCATCCTCCTCAGCGGCGGACTCGACTCCGCAACCGTGCTCGCGATCGCGAAAAGCGAAGGGCGCGAGTGCCTCGCGATGTCGATCGTCTACGGCCAGCGGCACGAGATCGA
This sequence comes from Thermoanaerobaculia bacterium, assembly GCA_036498125.1. Taxonomy (GTDB): domain Bacteria; phylum Acidobacteriota; class Thermoanaerobaculia; order Gp7-AA8; family Gp7-AA8; genus DASXHZ01. The sequence continues at coordinate 8,736 of DASXIH010000141.1, read as the reverse complement.
GCTCGCGGCGGCGAAGCGCGTTGCCGCGGCGAGCGGCGTGTCGGAGCACGTCATCTACCCGCTCGACCTCCGCGTGTTCGGCGCCAGCGCGCTCACGTCCGATATCAGCGTGCCGAAGGACGCCGTCGGCGCCCCCGGCATCCCGGTCACGTACGTCCCCGCCCGCAACACGATCTTCCTCGCCCTCGCCCTCGGGTACGCCGAGGCGAAGGAGGCGGAAGAGATCTGGCTCGGCGTCAATGCCGTCGACTACTCCGGCTACCCCGACTGCCGCCCGTCGTTCCTCGCCGCCTTCCAGCAAGTCATCGTGAACGGCACCCGCAGCGGCGTCGAGCACGGCACTCCGCGCATCGTCGCCCCGCTACTATCGCTCACCAAAGCAGACATCATCCGCCGCGGCATCACGCTCGGCGTCGACTACTCGCTCACGCACTCCTGTTACGACCCCGATACGCAAGGCCGCGCTTGCGGCCACTGCGACTCATGCATTTTGCGGAAGCAAGGATTCGACGAGGCGGGGATTGCCGATCTGACTGTTTACAGCGCACTCACTTGACGATTGTCACAGCTAGGTTGCGTTCTTGTAAATGCCGTAGTTGAGCATGGATGTATGGGCACCCATCTGGCACCACGGCGGGATGGCAGTACAAATCAAAATTCTGCACTCCTGAAAGGCTCTCTCTCCCATGCCACGATCATCCCGATTATCGATTCTTGTCATACTTCTGTTCGCTGCGGCCGCTCAAGCGCAGCTCGTCATCAATCCCACCACCACCTACACCGCGGAGACCTCGAAAAACACCAGCGCGTCGTCGATGTTCACCGACACGTACTTCATTACCAAGCAGAACGCGACCGTCACCAACGGCGACGCCGTTCCGCACAATGTCAGCAAGGTGGATATCCACGCGCTCTACCCCAACAACAACACGAAAATTTACGCCGAGTGGCAGGCGTGGTGGTGCCACCAGACTTCGAACGAACAGGCGAACGGGACGCTGAATCCCGCCACCTCCCAACACTCCTGCAGCTCGCACATCGACATCGGCTACAGCAACACGCAGTCGCAAGTGACAGCCGAGGTCAGCGACATGATGAGCCGCGGCTTCGCCGGCGCCATCATCGACTGGAACGGCCCAGGTACGATTTCCGACACCTCGGCCGGCTTTCTCCGCACGGCGGCTGAAGCAACCGGCGGACAGTTCCAGTTCGCCATCATGATCGACAAGGGCGCGTTCGGCAGTTGCGTCTCCAGCGGCACGTGTACCTCCACCGGCATCACGCGCGTGCAGGACGTCATGAGCCGCTACGCCTCATCGAGCGCCTACATGAAGACGTCCGACAGCCGCCCGATCATCTTCTTCTTTGTCGACGGCGGCACGGTGCCGAACAACACTCAGATCGACTGGGCCTCGGTGCGGTCGAATTCCGGCGGCAACCCGCTGTTCCTCGGCGACGGCAAGGGCAACTTCTCCGTCATGGACGGCGCCTACGGCTGGGAGAACGTCGTTCTCACCGGCGACCGCACCGGCATCACTTACCTCGATCAGTTCTACCAGTCCGCCACCAGCTCCGCCAACTCGTTGAAGCCGGTCGTCGGCGCCACGTTCAAGGGCTTCAACGACAAGCTGGCCTCATGGTCGCCGGCGCCGCCGAACGGCCCGCGCATCAACTTCCAGCGTTGCGGCCAGACCTGGCTCAACTCCTTCTCCGACACGCGCAAGTTCTACCCGCCCGCCACCAAGCCGCTGAACTGGATACAGGCGGTCACGTGGGACGACTACGAGGAAGGCACCGAGATCGAGACCGGCATCGACAATTGCGTCTCGAGCGTCACCGGCGGCGTGAGCGGCTCGACGCTCTCGTGGAAGACGAACTTCGGACCCGATCCCGACGACCCGTCGCTGACCGGCACCGAGGCCACCGTGCATCACTACACCGTCTTCATTTCCACCGACGCCCAAAACCTCATGGTGCTGCAGGACAACATCACGCCCGGCCTCAACACCCTCGACCTCAGCCAATACGGCATCGGACCGGGCAACTACACGCTGTACGTGAAAGCAGTCGGCCAGCCGAGCATCGTCAACCACATGTCGGGGCCGATCCAGTACAACGTCTCGGGCAACACCTGCTTCGTGACGATGACGAGTCCTGCGAACGGCGCCACGGTCAACTCGCCGGTGCAGGTGACAGGATCGCCGAACCCGCCGAGCGGCGCCACGGTCACCTCGATGGAGATCGACGTCGACGGAGCGGCGGTCTACACGACGACAGCATCGTCGGTGAATCAGGCTGTGACGATGACGAACGGCAGTCACATCGTGACCGTGAAAGCCACGGACTCGCTGGGCGACACCTGCTCGCAGACGGCGAGCATCAACGTGGGCGTCCAGGGCGTGACGGTGAGCGTCAGCAGCCCGGCCGCCGGCGCGACGGTCAACTCGCCCGTCACCGTGAGCGCGAGCGCGACGTCGACGAACACGATTACCGGCTGGCACATCTACGTCGACAACGTCGACTCGTTCAGCGCGGGGCAGGTGACGTCGATCAACGCCTCGCTGCCGCTCTCGCCCGGCACGCACACGATCATCACCCGCGCCTGGGACAGCACCGGCGCCTTCGGCGACGACACGCGCACAGTGACGGTTGCGGCCGCGGGCGTCACGGTAACGGTAACGTCGCCGACGTCGACGAGCGTGACCTCGCCCGTGACGATCGCCGCGAGCGCGAGCTCGCCGAACACGATCACCGGGTGGCACATCTACGTCGACAACGTCGACTCCTACAGCGCCGGTCAGGTCAACTCGATCAGCGCCAGCATCGCCATGACTACCGGCTCGCACACGGTCATCGTGCGTGCGTGGGACAGCACCGGCGCCTTCGGCGACCAGACGCTGAACCTGACGGCAACGCAGCCGATCACGGTCACGGTGTCGTCGCCGGCGAACAACGCCACGCTGCAGTCTCCCGCGACGATCAACGCCAGCGCGACGAGCGGCCATACGATCACCGGCTGGCACATCTACGTCGACAGCGTCGACTCGTACAGCGCCGGACAAGTGAGCTCGATCAGCGCCTCGGTGCCGATGGACATCGGCACGCACACAGTCATCGCACGGGCCTGGGACTCCACCGGCGCCTTCGCTGATCAGACGCTGACGCTGAACATCGTCGCCGGCGTGAATGTCTCGGTATCGAACCCGATTCCCAATTCGACCGTGTCGTCGCCGGTCGCGGTGAGCGCCAGCGCGACGTCGTCACGGACGATCACCGCGTGGCACATCTACGTCGACAGCGTCGACAAGTTCACCGGCGGACAGGTGAACTCCATCAGCACCAGCATCCCGGGGCTGGCCGCCGGTACGCACACGATGGTCGTGCGCGCGTGGGACGCCAGCGGCGCGTTCGGCGACGAGACGATGCAGATCAACGTGGTGACCGGACCGACGGTCACGGTGTCGACACCCGTCAACGGTGCGACGGTGAATTCACCGACGACCATCGCGGCGAGCGCGACGTCCGGATCCACGATCACCGGATGGCACATCTACGTTGACGGCACCGATCAGTTCAGCGCCGGCCAGGTCAACTCGATCAACGCCAGCATCGCCATGAGCGTCGGCACGCATACCGTGATCGTGCGCGCGTGGGACAGCACCGGCGCTTTTGGCGACCAGACGCTGACGCTCAACGTGGTGAACGGCGTGACGGTGACGGTCTCCACGCCGGCGAACGGCGCGACGGTGAGCTCTCCCGTGCCGATCGCCGCGAGCGCGACCTCGGCGCACACCATTACCGGCTGGCACATCTATGTCGATAGCGCCGATAGCTTCAGTGCAGGCCAGGTGAGTTCCATCAACACGAACGTGACGATGAGCGCCGGCACGCACACCGTCATCGTGCGCGCCTGGGACAGCACCGGCGCGTACGGCGATCGAACGCTGAGCATTACCGTGCATTAACCATCGAACGTGGCCGTTGCGGTTTCGCGACGGCCACGTTGTCTGCTAATTGGAATTCACCCAAAACACACTGACCCGGAAGTTCACATAGCGGTTCCGATAGGTTCCGCTTGCAAACAGCTCTGGTCCGCTGCGTTCGAAGGCGAAGCCGTTCGACTTGCTCCAATCGCGGTGATAGCCGGCGCCGAACTCGAGCCGTTTGCGGTCGAACTCGTCGCTGTCGGTGCGCCAGTGGTCGAAGTTGTACGCGACTCCGCCGAAAAGGTCGCCCAATTCGCGGCGGGTCGACGATGTGTGGGTTCCGAGAGGCGGCTCTTTTTCGAGGCCCCTCTCGGCGAAGTAGGTCCCGTTCAGCCGCGCCCACAGCGCGGCGTGCTCCGCTCGCGGCCAGTACTTCGACGCGTCGACACCGACTCCGTTCCCCCGAGTCGTGTCATCGATGTGAACGGGAGTCCGAATGACGCCGCCGCCCGGTTTGGGCGTCGTGAGCACGAAATCCTCCACATGACGAAGTTTCTCGCGCTGCGGTCCGATCGCGACCGAAACCCCACGGCGCGCGAAGTAGGGATCGTCGATCGTCTCCAGCAGCCACTCCGCCTTCGCCACGCTCGAGCTGTCGTTCTTGTCGCCGCTGCGGGCGTACGTTGCGCGGATGGTCTGCGTCTGATTCAGCGGGACGCCTGCGAGGACCACGGGGCTGATCAGCCGGTTTGCCGCGTTGTAGTCGGAGGTGACGCCGATCCCGGCGAACGCGCTGGTTCCGAACAGGCCGTATCTGGTGTACTCGCCGGTCACTTCGCCGAAATGCACGACGCCGGTTCCGCCGCCGGCCGCCGAGGCGAGGCCGCCGAGCGTCAGGTCGAGGACGCCGCTGCGGCCGGGGAAATAGCGAAGTCCCGCCTGGACCAGCGACATCACGTACCCGGAGCGCTGCGCGACGCCGCTGATGTCGAACCTGAAGTGCAGCGGCGTCTCGTCCATCACCGTGACGTGCAGGACGCGCGCGCCGGGCGTCACGCCGGATTCGAGCGTGTACGTTGCGTCGGCGACGAATGGAAGCCGCCGCAACCGACTGATCGCCTGCTCGATCTCGTCTGCCGTGTACGAGCTGCGGTCTTTCGGCAGCCGCATCTCTGAAATCAAGATCTCGGACGAAGTGCGCCGGGCGCTGATGTCGATCCGTTCGATGACGATGGTCGGTTGTGAGAACGCCGCGCCGGCGGCAAGAAACAGCACGAGAGCGAGAACCGTTCGACCCATATCCCCTCCGAGCTTTGACGCGAGCCCAGCAATTTGCGTTCCCCATTTAGTCTTTGCGATAAGGTTTTCGAGATGCTCACACCGAACGCAGTGCTGTTCGCCGCACAGCTCGTGAGCCGGCTGATCATCGAGCCGGATGTCCTGGCAACGCACGACACCTCCACGCCGCACGTCGAAATGATGGTCGCTGCGAGTCCGGTGGACGCGCGGCGATTGCTCGCTACCACAATCGTCGACAACCGCACGAAGACCTATTCGTCCGCGGACGGCGGCTACTCCTGGTCGGGCCACGACTTCGAAGACCCGGAAGTCCTCGCGGGAGGCAGCGATCCGCAGACGCTCTACACCCGCCGTGGCACGGGAGTGTTCGTCACCCTCGGCACCGCAAAGCGGCCGAACGGCCGGGCGAGGTCGTCGATTCTCGTGTTCCGATCGGAAGACGGCGGAACAACATGGGGCCCGAAAATCGAGATCGGTCCCGGCTCCACGTGGGACCGGCCGATCGTCGCGATCGACGAGCAAGGCTCGATCTACGTTGCCGCGACGACGTTCGACACGAACGGCGCCTACCAGGCCGCCGTCATGCGTTCCGATGATGACGGGCGCACGTTCACCGCTCCTCGAGTGATTTATCGCGCGCCGGAGAACGTCGTGATGAATGTGCTCGGACTCGTGCCGCTGAGCTCCGGAAAGATCATCGCGATGTTCATGCAGTCCCACACCCTCTCGAGCGAAGTGTCGTCCGACCGCGGCGCGACCTGGTCGGAACCTCACAAGGCCGCGGAGTGGTCGCTGCCGAAGGATCGCGAACAAGAGCTGTCGCGTTATGAGACCTGGCCCGCATTCGCCGGAGACGGCGAACGAATCTACGGCGTCTGGACGAATATGAGCGACGGCACGCCGCGCGTCGAGCTCGCGAGCTCGAAAGACGGGATCTCGTGGAGCGACGCGCGCATCGTGGAGAGAGGGACCGCACCGCAATACGCGCCCGCCATCGCAACCGGAGGGGGAGCCGTCGCGATCACGTGGTTCGACGCCCGAGAGTTGAAGGAGCCCGGCACGTACCGAGTTCGTTTCACGGCATCGACCGACCATGGCGAGACGTTCCTCCCCTCGAGGATCATTTCCAGCGAGGTGTCGCAGGCGCTCGGGCACGGCAACACCACGCCCGACCCGGCCGCGTTCGTCGACCGGCGCAGCGTGCAGCGCATCGCGTTCGTGTCGGCGGCCGATCGTTTCTTTACCGGCGGCGACTTCGGCGGCCTCGCCGCGGATCGGGACGGCGTCTTTCACCCGTTCTGGGCGGACAGCCGCAGCGGCACGTTCCAGTCGTGGACGACGCGAGTCCACATCGCGCGCGATGCAGCGGCGCCTTGCATCGCGCAGTCCGCGCCGACCGACATCTCGAAACGCGCGGTCCTGGTCGCCGACCCGTTCGTCCCCGCGGCGCCCAATGAGCTCGCGATCCCGTTTCGGATTCGCAACGACGGCGACGCCCCCATCAGCGGGCCGATCACCGTCGAGGTGCTCGGATTCGGCGATGGTCCCAACGGCGACATGAACCGCGAATCGATCCCGGCCATCCTGAATGCGCCGAATGGAAAGAGCGGCGCCGGTGCGGTCTTCGACTACTCCGAGTCGCTGAGCGATCTCTGCGGCCTCCCGCCCGGTGCGTCGACCCGCGCCGTCGTCTGGCGCCTGCGCTCGCCGGACGGCGCGCACATCCCGCTGATGTCGGTCGCCATCCACGGCGTCGTCCAATGAAACGAAAACCGGGTTGAGATCACTACTCCTTCGACCCTGAAGGAGGATCTCAATGCCAGGTACGTGGAAACCCCTCACCAACCAACCGACGTTCGCGGCGAGCACGATGCTGTTGCTGACCGATGGCACGATCATGTGCCAGGAGTCCGGCGGCGTGAAGTGGTGGCGCCTGAGGCCCGACGGGAACGGCAGTTACACCAACGGCACGTGGAGCACGCTCGCCCCGATGCACCACCCGCGCCTCTACTACGCCTCGGCCGTGCTGCGCGACGGCCGCGTGCTCGTCTCCGGCGGCGAGTACAGCGACACCAGCGAGACGAAGACGACCGAGATCTACGATCCGGTGACCGACGTCTGGACGGAGATCCCGCCGCCCGCAGGCTGGACCAACGTCGGCGACGCGCCCTGCTGCGTCCTCCCCGACGGCCGCCTCCTCCTCGGCAACATCTTCGACACCCGCACCGCCATCTATGACCCGATCGCCGGGACGTGGACGGCCGGTCCGAACAAGAACGACCGCAGTTCCGAGGAGACATGGACCCTGATCGGCGACCATACCGTGCTCGCCGCGCAGTGCTCCAATCATCCGAAGGCGGAGAAGTACGTCGCCGCCGCGAACGCCTGGGTTCCGGCGGGAATCATCCCGGTCGACCTTGTCGAGTCGTCGTCGATCGAGATCGGCCCGGCCTTCCTCCTCCCGGACGGCCGCGTCTTCGCCATCGGCGCGACGAACCACACCGCGATCTACACGCCGCCGGCGATCGCCAATCAGCCGGGATCGTGGATCGCCGGCCCCGACTTCCCCAACGACTCGGCGGGCCATAAGGTCGGCGCGAAGGACGCACCCGGCTGCCTGATGCCGAACGGCCGCGTGCTCTGCGTCGGCGGTCCGGTAGACGGCGTGTCAGGCCACTACCTCTCGCCGACGTATTTTTACGAATTCGACGGCGTGAACCTCGTGCGCGTCACCGACCCGCCCAACGCCGGCTCCGTGCCGTTCGTCGGCCGCATGATGCTCACCCCCACCGGCGAAGTGTTCTTCGCCAACGCCTCGAACCAGATCTACGCCTACGTGCCGGCCGGCGCCCCCGATCCGGCGTGGCGCCCGCAGATCACGTCGGCGCCGTCGTCCGTGCGGCCGTTCTACAGTTACAGCCTGCACGGCCGCCAGCTCAATGGCCTCTCGCAGGCCGTCGGCTACGGCGACGACGCCTCGGCCGCGACGAACTATCCGATCGTGAAGATCCGCAACGTCGCCAGCGGCCACATTCGCTACGTCCGCACGTTCGATCACAGCACCATGGGCGTGGCCACCGGCTTCTCGATCCAGTCGACGACGTTCAGCGTCCCGCTCGGAACGGCGCCCGGCCTGTCGCAGATCACGGTGATCGCGAACGGCATCGAGTCGGCGCCGGCATTCACCACCGTGCTGCCGTTCACGTGGCCGTGGCCGTTCCCGTCGATGTACGCCGAGTGGCAGCGCCTGATCGGCAGCCTCGCCGACGGTCCGCTCTGGGTCCTCGGACCAAACGGCCCGATCCCGGTCGACCCGATGGCCAAGCTCGACGAGCGCGCCGTGCGCACCGCCTGGAAGCAGCTGGGCGACGCCGTCGCGAGCCTCCAAAAGCTCGGCGAACAAGCCGCCACCAGCCGTCTCAGCATCGCCGACAAAGTGCAACCCGTCGTCGATCCCGAGCTGGCCGAGGTCAAGACCGCCAAGAGGAAACTGTCCGTCACCAAGAAGTCC
>DASXIH010000140.1:0-10233 GCA_036498125.1 Thermoanaerobaculia bacterium | reverse complement strand
GTCGGAAGCCTTTTCACCGCGCAAGAGCCAATTGGCAGCGCCTTCTCCGTCCCAATGCGGATCGGAGAGCGCGAGAAACACTTTCAAATCGGGAGGAGTCGACGTGTCATTGAGTGGCCGCGCCGCCTCGAGCGGCGGGCGCGGCACGATGACGTATAGCTGGGCCGTCGCCGGGCGCACCGGCACGTCGGGCCGTTTGACGTGAACGATCATCGAGCGCGGGAGCCCGCGCGTGCCTGCGACGTCGACCGGCGTCACGGTGTACGTCACGGCGATGTCGTCGTCGTCCTGGAAGGCGGCGAGCCACTCGGCCACGCGCGCCGGCGCGTCGTCCGGTCCACCCTTCGGGAGTAACGCCTTGCGGAAGTTGTCCGGCAGATCGGAGAGGTCATCGGTGAACTGCCAGTTGGGCTTCAACAGCTCGACTTTCTTATCTTCAGTCAAGCCGCCCGGTGTGGCGACCGGCTTGATGGTGAACGTGCGGCGGACGTTCTCCAGCTTCTCGGCGACGCGCACGATCTCGTAGTGATGGAGGAAGTGCTCCGGATCGTCAATCGGCGCGTCGAAGATCGGATCGAGGTTCCAATCGAGCTTGATGCCGTCCACGTCGACGGTGGAGCGGTGACCCGTCAGCACCGGATCGCTGTTCTCGAACCAGAGCGCGGGACGGTTAAGCAGCGTCACCTTTCCGGGATTCGCGCTATCGCTCTTCTTTACGGTGAGCTTCTTCGCGAAGTCCTCCGCGTCCTCGGGCTTCAACGCGAAGACGAGTCCGAAGTCGGCAACGTGTATGTCGTTCTTCGGAGCGATCCCGCTTTCGGCCAAGGCGTTGAATTGCTCGATGAAATGGCCGAGGAGGGTTGTGCGTGCGTCGCGGACGGCGGTGACGACTTCGCCTTCTCCCTTCACCGCCGCGGCGAACGCGCTTTGATGCCTGGCACGCTCGTTCGCCTGCTCGCGCTCATCCGTCGCGTCGAGGCGGCGCGCCGTTGCAAAGGACGGCGCATCTTTCGGCTCTGCGTATTTCTTGACCTTACCAACACCCCCGCTCACCTCGGCGTCGATTAGGAAGCAGGCATTCAGCATCGTGCGGAGAGTGACATCCTCGTTTTGCGCGAGCTTCGAGTTGACGTTGGCAGCGATGTCGACCGAATCAGGCAGATCGAATTCGACGAATTTGCGAGTTTCGGGAGCGAGCTTGAATGCCTTCGTCGTCAGGTCGGTCCAGGTGAGCTTGTGGCTCACCGTGTCGGCGTTGCCGCCGGCGAAGAAGTGGCCGTCGCTCGGAATGAGCATGCCGTACACGAAGCCGCCGGTCGTGATGCCTTCCGGCCGCCGCCTCATGCGGCGTAATACGAGCCAAAAGTCGGTCTTCGGAATGGGGACGCCGAGCGCCGCGTAGCCGACGACCGCGCCGTCGTCCGGCTTCTCCGGCAACTGCGGGACCGCCGGCGGCGTGGCCGCGTCCTTCGCGTGACCGGCGTTCGCCTCGATTGCGTTGTTGTTGTTCTTCGCTGCGTCGAGCCGCGTCGGCTCCGGCGCATCGGCCGTGAGCGACATGGCCATGAAGCGCTGCACGCGAGCACGCGCCGCATCGAGTCCGCTGCCGATCGTGAATCCAACGCCGACCGACAACGTCGCGCCGAACACGGAGATCGCCACGCGAACGTCCGCGTGCGCGCCGATGCCCGACTCGGCGAGCGCGAGCTCCAGCGCGATCGAAAGCTGGATCGAGAAGGAGAAGCTGATGTCGATGTGAATCTTGGTGAACTTGAGATCGATGCGCAGCCACGCGCTGATGCGCAAGACGAGCGAGGCGTCGATCGACGTCAATCCGTAGAACAGATACTGGCCGGTGTCGAAATCGAGATAGGCGATGAACCGCGCCAGAAACGCCGCCGAGAGCGACGCCTCAGCCGACACGCCGAGCGAGCCGCCGCCCGCCGAGCCGCCGATGCGTAGGAACGCGTCCGCCTCGATGTTGTAGCCGGTGAGGAACGCGCGATCCCACACGCGGAAGATCATTCCTCCCCGCACCTCGGCGTGCAGATTCGGTTCGTTGAAGAGCGTCACCTTCAACTGGTCGGGCCACCCCAGCTCGTAGTGCAGCAGTCCCGGCCTGATGTAGAGCGTCGCGGAGAACTCGACCGCCCGTAGCGCGACTTCGAGCTGCGTGTAGATCGGCGGCGTCCTGCCGATGAATCCCGACCGCCGCGAAGTGAACCGCGCAAGAAACTCCGAACGCGGCGCGGAGATGTACATGTAGCCGATGAAGAACGGGTTCGTCCGCATGTCCTCCGTGTTCTTCACGAAGTCGAAGTAGTTCGCGAACGGCCAGCCGCGCACGGACATGAGGAACGTCATGTCGGAGCGGAGCGCGGCGATCAAATCGAAGAGGAACGGATTGGCCGTCTTCTCCTCCTGCTTCTCGTCGTATTTCTTCGCCGCCGGCGCAAACTGGATCGCCGCACGCAAGGCCAGCGTGACGTTCTCCTTTTCCGGATCGGGACGCCAGGCGGCGAAGCTTGCCAGCTCGCCCTGGCGCGTTGACACGTCGTCGAGCGTTCGAATCAGCTGTGCGACCGACGTCGCCTTTTCCGCTTCCTTGATGCCTTCGAGCGTGTAGCGATAACCGAAGCCGAATCCGACCTCGCGCATGTAGAGCGTCCAGATCGGAGTGGGGATCTCGATCGCGATCTGCTCTTCTTCGATGAACAGGAAGAACGATCGGCGCCGGTCGGTGCTGTTCGGCAGTTGGACCTCGAGGAAGCCGAAGCTGGCCGCCATCGTGGCGAAGCCTTCGATCGCCAGACGCCCCTCGCCGAGGAATCCGTAGGTCTTGTATTCGGGCGGAGCGAGCTCGCGCCCTTCGAGAGTCGGAATGCGCTCGTCTACGGCGAGGACGGTTCCGCTGAGACGCGCGGTACCCGGCAGCCCGATCTCGACGCCCAAACCGTCGGCCTTGATGCGCGGTAAGGACTGTCCGTCTGCCGGCGGAGCGATCCAGAGCCCGTGAAAATCGATCTTCGCCGAAACGACGTCGCCGATCTCCGCGAACGCGATCTGTCCGGAGACGTTGAGCGCCGGCTTGCCGTCGAACTTCGGCGCATTGGGATGAAAACCGATGCCGCGAAGCTCGAACGAGAATGCATCGAACAGCGTCACGCGCAGCTTCGGCTTGAGCGCGACCTGGAAGCTGATGTGCTGCGCGAGCACGCGGCCGTCGCCGGCGAGCGGCACTTTGTCGAGATTGATGCGGACGTCTTTGAGGAACTTTAGCAGTCCGCTCTCGAACTCGCCCACCTTCGGCGTGAACTGCAGCGACCCGGTGACCACGAAGAAGAAGTGCAACTGATCGTTCTCGCGCACGAAGTCGAGGCCGAGGTTCGAGATCGTGAGCGTGAATCGGGTGGAATGACAGACGATCGGCTCGCCCGCCTTGTCGATCTTCGCGGAGCCCGACTGCAGCTCGATCTCGCCGTCACGCTGCGTGAACGCCAGCGCGATCGAAGCACCGGCATCGCCGACGAGATCGGCCGGAAGCTTCCCTTTGCCGGCGACGCTCGCTTCGACCAGCCGTCCGCCGCGGAAGCTCAATCCGCCCGAGGTGAACTGGAACGGAACGTCGAGACCATTGAGGCGCACCGGCGCCGGCGTCACGGTCGCGTCGAGATCGAGTCCGCCGCGGCCGACTTCGAATTTCGTGACCGTGAAGACGAGACCGCACCCGTCCGCCGACACGGCGGTGTAGCGCACTTCCATCTTCGTTCCGTCGTGCAGCGCGAGCGTACTTCCAAGGCCGCTGAAGTGAACGATGAACAGATCACCGACTTGCCCGTCGAAGTTGGCGGGCGTGATGACCCACTGGAGCCCGAGTCCATGCTCGTTGATCGGCGGACCTTTGATCTCCAAATGGTCGCCGCCTTCGATCGTGACGGAGAGGTCGTCGAGCAAGATGTCGAGGTGAATTGTGGGATGCACCTCCACGCCCGCTACGCGAATGCCCAGCTGGACATCGAGCTTCAGCGTTCGCTCATCGAAAACCGCTGTCTTGTCAAACTTCTCGATCCAGATGACTTGCTTGAGCTTGTCCAGAAAGCCGGGGCCGCCGCTCGTTTGGCCGGTGTCACCTAGGCCGATCAGCGTGAGCGCGCGCTTCGGTTCGAATTCCGGCTTGATCTGGATGTCGCCTGACTTCAGCGGCACCATGACGAGACGGCCGCCGCAGACCGTGACGTCCACACCATTGAATTTCACCGTGACCGGCGGATCGGGGATTCGGTGCAGAAAGAGCGGCTCGCCGCGCCGCACACCCGCCAGCACGATCGCGCCAGGAGTCGTCTGCGTCAGCGTCAACTTGATGAGCGGCTTGTCCGCGCGGTCGCCGGTGTCTTTGTCGGCGTCGCGCACCGCCGCGACGTCGTTCCCCTGCTTCAACCAGAGATCGGTGGAGATCGAGCCGATGTCCGGCCCGGCCGTCGGGTCGGGAACGGCGAGCAGATACACGCCAGGCTGTGAAACGAAATCGATGAGGAGTGCCGGGTTCCACGACTTGTTCAGTGTTACGCGCAGTGCCTTACCGCCGGCATCGACGGGATTGACGCGAGCCACCGCGCGGCGAGTCGTGACGACGATCTGCAGAATCTCGAGCGGATCGACCGTCAGCCGGATGTCGAAGACGAGATTGTCCGCAGCATCCTTCAAGAGCGCGGCGATGTCTTCGAGTAGTTTCCCGATCAAGCGCGCGATGCCGACGAGCAGGTTCGCGATCTTGTCGCCGACGAACGCGACGGCACGCGCCGCCGCGGCGCCGAGTCGCGCCAACGTGTTCAGCAGCTTCGGCAGCACGGTCGCCGTCTGTTGGTCATCAGGCGATGAACGCACGCGGAGAATGCCGCTTGCCAAACGCTCGAACAGCATCGCCAGCTTCAGCGGATCGGCGCCGACCATCAACGTCAAATCGGCGAAGTCGATCCCGTTCGGCGTCAGTCGCACTTTGCCTTTCACGCCGAGGGTGATGTCAGGCTCGAGGCGCGAGGAGAGGGTGACCGAGTCGAAGGTGATCTCGGCGCTGATGACGGCATTGCCGGTCGCCAGCGGCTTTTCGAAATGCGCACGGACGTCGACGTTTCTCCACGCCAGATGGAAAGGGCCGAGATCCTTGTCGCCATCGCCGACATGGATCGTCTGGTCGATGACGACGGTGCCGACGATCGTCAGTTTGTTCGAGTTGTTGTAGGCAGCGGTGAGATTTTCGATCTTGAACAGCGTGGCGCCGTTCGACTTCACCGTGACGTTGAACGGCTGCAACATCGCCGTATTTGTCGCTTGAACGATCGCCCAACTCGGCACGTTCGTATCGATCAGCAGCGCCGGCGTCGTGCCGCCACCCGGAGTCACTTCGACGGTGATGCCGGTCGCTTTCAGAAGTTGCTCGAACGCCCGCGAGACTTCACCAGTTCGAAAGGCGAGCGGCTGCGTGAGTGCCGGAAGATCGAGCTTCGGCATCTCGAATTCGGGGAACCCGATGTTGAAGTCGTCGAGGTCGATCCGGAAACCGGGAAGGTCGTCGCGGCGCAGCACGACGACGGCGCCAATCGCCGCCGCACCGCTGACGTTCGTCGTCGTCGCATTCGACGTGATGCTCAAGTCCGCCTTCGCGGCGGCGAACAGCACCATCTCGAAGAACGGCTTCTTCGGATCTTCCGTCTCCGGTCCGAGGAGTTGCGCGAAGTGAACGCGCGCATAGCCGGCCATCGCCGCCGAGATCGCGCCGTTGAACGGCTTCGTGAGGCCGAAGAAACCGTTCGCGTTCGCCGTCCACTCGAGCTCGACGCGCGAGAAGCGGTGAATGAGCTCGTCGCGCGCGTCCTCGAGATCTTGCGTGATCTCGTCGCGCGTCTTCAACCGGTTGTCTTTGATGAGGATCTCAGGAATCTCGATCTTCGCCTGGAGCGTCGCCTGCGCGACGAGCGTTTCCCCGTTCTCCGAACCAGCCGTCACCTGCAGCACGTCTCCACGCCGAAAGACACCGTCGTTGTCGGTGAGGACCAGCACCGTCCAGAAAAGAGTTACGTTCTTCCCCTGCTTCAAAATCGTAGGCGTGACTGTCACATGACCTCCTCACGGCGGCAGAGCGACCCTCCCCTTTTAGGAGAGGGACTGAGCAGACGAATTGCCGGTCTCTTCAGGAGTGCCGGAAGCAGTAGAGTTCCCTACCCATTCGAGAAAAGGCGCACTGGCGTCGCCGCTGCGCAACGGTAAGAACTCCCCTCCTCGATCGACTATCGGATCGGAGACTTCATGGGGATACGAGTAGGACGTCCCCACTGTCAGGGACGCGGTCTGGCTCCGGCTGGTGTCCAGGACTCAATGAAGACCTTGTGCGTTTCGTATCGAGTAGCCGCATGGGGGTAAGAAATAGCGATTCCATCACTCCGATACACGGCGCGCTTTTCCGAAGCCATTGAAATCGCGCCGCACGGAACAATTTCGTTCCATCGATGGTGCATCGTTGTTCCGCAACAATTCGATAACACGCCCAGAATCAATAACTTACGATGGCGTCACGATTGCTCACTGATGAGCCCATGAAAGGCGGATTCCACGTTGAGGATGTCGAGATGGCGTTCGAAAACGCCGGAAACGTCGTTCACGCTCTGGGTCCGGTCACACTTGATATTGAGCCCGGCGAGTTTGTCTGCATCGTGGGGGAGAGCGGCTGTGGGAAGTCGACTCTCCTCCGACTCCTTGCTGGGCTTGAGCAGCCGTCACACGGACGTATCGTTATGGACGGTGTGATGCTCGACGGTCCGTCCTCGGATCGTGGCTTCGTATTTCAGCAGCCGGCGCTTCTGCCATGGCTAACGGTCGAGGAAAACCTGGCGCTCGGGTTCAAGATCCGTAGAAAGGTTCCTTCCTCGAATCTCATCCGTTCGACGATCGAAATGGTCGGACTAGACGGGTTTGAGAAGGCATATCCGCGCAACCTTTCCGGCGGCATGCAGCAGCGCGCCGCGATCGCGAGCGTACTAGTAAACACACCCCGTGCGCTCCTGATGGATGAGCCATTTTCCGCACTTGACGCTCTCACGCGACGGAGGATGCAACGCGAGCTCACGCGTATTTGGCAGGCAAACAACCTCACTGTCGTTTTCGTCACTCACGATACCGAGGAGGCGGTTGCGCTCGCAACGCGCATTGTCTTGATGACGCCGAGACCAGGCCAGATCGCTCGCGTCTTTCAAGTCTCTCTCGATTTTCCGAGACCGCCGGCATCAATGGACGTGCTGCGCATGAAGGCCGTCGTAGCGGAAGAGTTCACGGACGTCGTTCAAGAAGCCACCGCAGATGATCGCTTTCACATACCGAAAATTGGCGCGAGGAGGAACACACAGTGAAGAATGCAACTCCTAACGACACCACGAACACGACCTCGATCTTAAACGCTGGAAGCTTATCCCGACGTGATGTGCTGTTCGGTCTCGGTTCGGCGGCACTACTCTATGGCCCGCTCGCCGCGTGCCGTAAAGAGACGGGAGCGTCCGCCACGGCGCGCCCGGTACCCCTTAATGTCAACAGCCCTACGCTCACAACTGCTTACATTCCCATCCTCGATTCGGTGCCCTTAATCGTCGCTCACGCGAAGGGATTCCTGACGTCGGCCGGCGTTAAGTCCGAAAAGCCCGTACTCATTCGTGCTTGGCCAGCTCTTCTCGAAGCATTCACTGCCCAAAAAGTGCTCCTGACGCACGTTCTGCTGCCGCAGGTGATCGTGTTGCGATACATGCGAAAAGTTCCGCTTCGCACGGTGGGCTTCAACCACACGGATGTCGTGGCGATGGCAGTCTCGAAACAGATAGGCACGTTACCGCGCCTCGGCGGGAAAGTAGTGGGATGCCCGACCTGGTGGGCGCCACATACCGGCATTTTCCAAGACGTGCTCCGCTCCGCAGGATTACGACCCGTCGTCGGAAAAGAACAGGCGGATCTTGCCGCTGACGAAGTGGCATTTCGGGTGTTGGCGCCCCCGGATATGGTGGAAGGCCTCAAGAGTGGCGGCATCGCGGGTTGCACGGTGTCGGAACCCTTTGGCGCCGCGGCGGAGGTCTTGGCAGGCGCGACGATCGTGAAGATGTCGGGCGACGTGTGGCGCGATCACCCCTGTTGCCAGTCCGTCATGCTCGAAAGCAACTTGAATCGTGATCGCAAATGGGCGGAGGCGGTTACCACAGCGATTTATCAGGCCGCTCTCTGGGCGAATAACAATCGCGAAGAACTGGCGGACCTACTTGGGAGCGACGGAGGAGGATACTTTCCAATGCCGAAAGCCGTTATTCGCCGCGCCCTGCTCAAACAGGATCTCGATACGTACGGCCCCCGAGGAACGGGCGCGATCATGCACACGGATTGGAATGTTTACAGAGTGAAGTTCGTGCCCTATCCGTATGCCTCCGCATTCCAGACGACGATCGACATGATGCGGCGTATGGTCGTCGATCCGGCATCGGCACTGTCGCCGGCGATGCAGACACTGACCGGCGACCAGATCCGGCGAGATATTCTCGATGAGGATCTAGCGAACAAAGGCATCGCCGCTGTCGGTGGAATACGGAGCTTTGGGCTCGACAGTCTGACCCGCACCGAGCAGTACGACGTCGTACTCAAGCCCAACGAGAAGCGGCAATGAACATAAGTGCTGTGATTCGGCAGACGCCGTTGCACCGGCATGTCCACACAAAAGGGAATGGAACGCTCATTCCTTACGTGGCCGGCGCGGTCATCGCGTTATTCGGGTGGTATGTCGTGACTCGAACTCTTGACGTCCTTCGCGGATTTGGGCCGATCGAGACGTTCACCAACTTGCCGCGCCTTCTCATCCAAAATCGCTTCTGGATCAGCCTTTTACTGTCACTCGAGCGACTGCTTGGCGGTCTCGCGCTCGCTGCGCTCATCGGCATACCGCTTGGAATTGCTATCGGGCATTTCCGGTGGTTCGCGGACGCGTCGTACGTACCATTCCAGGTCATCCGTATGGTATCGCCGCTTTCGTGGGCACCTGTGGCGATCATTGTCTTCGGCATCGGCTCTGCCCCCGTTTACTTTCTGATCGCGATCGCCGCAGTCTGGCCGATTGCTCTCAACACGGCTGCGGGAATTCGCTCAGCTGAGCCCCGCTGGATCGACGCCGCGCGATGTCTTGGCGCCGACCAGATCGATCTCCTGCGGTTTGTCATCCTTCGCGCGGCCCTCCCGAACATCCTCACCGGTATCCAGCTCGCGCTAGGCGTGGCCTGGATTGTCCTCGTGCCGGCGGAGATGCTCGGTGTTGCATCCGGTCTCGGCTATCTCATTCTCGACTTCCGAGATGTGAACGATTACGCGTCGATTATGTCGCTGATCGTCGTTATCGGGGGCCTCGGACTCCTTGTCGACTGGCCAACCCGCCGCGCCGTTCGGTGGGCAGGTGCATACCGAGGTTCGCATGAATGAAGAAGTCTTCACGGCTGCTCTCGCAGCGTTGAGCGAAGCGCGGGGAAGCGAGGTTGATTTTGAGGATCCGCGGCAGGTCGCGTCCCTCCGCGCATTGAGCTTTCTAGAGACGGCGGCGGATCTGCCGGACGGATACGGGTCTTCGCGACGGGTCGTCGACACAACTGCGCCGCGGGTGATCCGTGAAACGTACCCGCATTCCGATGCGCAGCACTTGTTCATCATGGCCTGGGCGGCCACCTGCGAGCGATCAGACGGTCGAATCGAACCAACTGACGTTTCCTGGCTGAACATTAGCCTTCTTCACCTTATCGATCGCGTGGTGCGCGAGGACTGTCGTGCGCAATGCGACAAGGGCAGCACGTGCACGGCACCGCATTCGTGTGAGCTGGGCCAGCTATATAAGTCGTACACGAGCAACGAGCGAACAAGAATGCCCTTGAATCGATTTCTTCTCGATCTTGCGTGTCCCGATCAGCGCGAGTTCGTAAAAGACTTCTACGATGCATTGCAGCGCGCACCTCTGGAAGCTATTGAAAAATCGACGCGCCGTTCGGCTATTGGACCACCCAAGCCTGCCGAGACGCGATCGGAGGGTCTCGTCGACGATGAGGTGCCGCGTGCGCGCGTGTTCGCGTTTCCCTTCCTGAATCCCGTGACGAACAAGCGGCGTTGGATCGTCGGTGCTCGCCTTGCACCGTGGAACGGCGTCCGGTTACGACTTCCGGCAGCGACGGCGAG
>DASXIH010000139.1:0-1836 GCA_036498125.1 Thermoanaerobaculia bacterium | reverse complement strand
TTGAGGATGGGCAGATCACCGGATTCCTGCACGTCGGCACCGACATCTCGGATCGGAAGCAGTCGGAAGAGACGCTGCGGACCCAGGCGGCGGCGATCACGTCGTCGATGGACGGCATCGGGATCCTCGACGACCGCCTCGACTTCACCTACTCGAACGACGCGCTCGCAAAACTGTTCGGACACACCGATCCGGGCTCCATCGTCGGCACCAATCTCTGCGATCTCTACGAGCCGCCGGAGCAGGTGCGGTTCGTCACGACGATCCTCCCGATCGTGCAGCAGCGCGGACGGTGGCGCGGCGAGGCGACCGGCATGCGGCACGACGGAGCGACGTTCCCGCAGGAGATTTCACTCACGGCCATCGAAGGCGGCGGGCTCGTCGCCGTCGTCCGCGACATCACCGAGCGGACGTACGCCGAGGAGCAGATCAAACACCTCGCGTACCACGACGCGCTGACCGGACTCCCCAACCGGCTGCTGTTCAAGGACCGCGTGACGGTGGCGCTTTCGCATGCGCAGCGGAACAACTCGCGCCTGGCGGTGCTCTTCCTCGACCTCGATCGCTTCAAAGTCATCAACGACTCCCTCGGGCACAACGTCGGCGACCAGTTGTTGCAGGAGGTCGCGAGCCGCGTGCAGTCGTGCCTCCGCGACAGCGACACGGTCGCACGCCTCGGCGGCGACGAGTTCACGATCCTCCTCCCGAACCTCGTCGACTCCGACGACGCGGCGCCGGTCGCGCAGAAGATCCTTGACGCCATCCGCGCGCCGTTCCACCTGGAGCAGCGGGAGCTCTTCACCTCGACGTCGATCGGCATCAGCCTCTATCCCGAGGATGCCGCCGACGCCGAGACGCTCATCAAGAACGCCGACACCGCGATGTACCAGGCGAAGGAGCAGGGGCGCGACAACTACCAGCTCTTCAACGCGTTCGTGAACGCCCGCGCGCTGCAGCGGATCGCGCTGGAGCACGGCCTGCGCCGCGCGCTGATCAACGACGAGTTCGACGTCTTCTTCCAGCCGATCGTCGACCTCCGCACCGGCGTCGTCACCGGGATGGAGGCGCTGCTGCGCTGGAACCATCCGGAGCTCGGCTCTGTGCCGCCGTCGACGTTCATCCCGCTCGCCGAGTCGACCGGGATCATGATGCCGATCGGCGCGTGGGCGCTGCGGCAGGCGTGCATGCGCGCGAAGGAGTGGCAGGACGCCGGCTTCCGCAACCTCTCGCTCGCGGTGAACCTCTCCGTGACGCAGCTGCAGTCGGTTGACCTAGTGCAGCGCGTCCGGACCACGATCGAAGAGACCGGGCTCCCGCCCGAACAACTGGAGCTCGAGATCACCGAGTCGACCGCGATGCAGTCGCCCGAGATCTCGCTGCGCGTTCTGTCGGAGCTGAAGAAGCTCGGCATCCGCATCTCCCTCGACGACTTCGGCACCGGCCACTCGTCCCTCGCCTACCTCAAGCGCCTCCCGATCGACACCGTCAAGATCGACCAGTCCTTCGTCCGCGACATCGACGCCGACCCGAACAGCGCCGCCATCGTCACCGCCATCATCGCCATGGCCCACTCCCTCCGGCTCAAAGTGATCGCCGAGGGCGTCGAAAAAGAAGAACAAGCCATGTTCCTCCGCCGCTACGGCTGCGACCTGATGCAAGGCTACCTCTTCACAAAGCCCGTTCCCGCCCACGAGTTCAGGACGCTGCTCGCGAGTTTGTTCGCGTCGTAGCGGGGCGCCGCTCCTGATTCCTCCTGGAGGGGCGGACGCCCTCGTCCGCCCGCGCGGCGCAGCCGCGCTGACGCGCGGCAGGGCGGACGAACCACGCGTAGGCCAG
>DASXIH010000138.1:0-2415 GCA_036498125.1 Thermoanaerobaculia bacterium | reverse complement strand
AATCGTCACGTGCGCGTTCTGGATCGCGACTCCCTTCGTCGTCGCCTCGCCCCTGAGCTGGAAACTGTCGCCGCTCCGCAGATAGGACCCGGTGAGCGTGCCGTCGGTCGAGTCGACGTCCACGTGCGCGTTCGTGTTGTTCACCATCTGCGCGGCGGCGAGCTCCGCGGCGCTCTCGGCGAGCGTCAGCGCCACGATGCGGGAACGGAAGCGCTGCGCCTCCTGCTGCGAGCGCGTGCCGTCGATCAGCAGCAGCTCGATGAGCATGAAGTACAGCACCGCCAGGATGATCGCGGCGATGAGCACGAATCCGCGCTCACTCGTGCGGTCGCGGCTGGAAGATCTGATCGATTGCAAGAATGCCATGTTCGTCGGTTGCCTGAACGCGTACCGAGTACGCGTGATCGGGAACTTCGTAAGCGTTGATGCGCAACTTCGGCAGCCCGCGCGCGATCCACTCGTTCGAGAGGATGCCGACGTTGTAGGAGCGGCGGCGGACGAGGTTCGGGTCGGTGAAGTCCCACACGATCGTCCGCGCCTGGTTGCTCTCGTCGAGCGAATAGAGGATCAGCGTCGTGTCGCTCTGGATGTAGTTCTCGAACGCGTCGGGGTAGTACGGCGCGGTCGCGTCTTCGACGTCGCGGCGCAGCCGCGAGACGACGGCGCTCACCTGCGGATAGGTGAGGAAGTTGACGGGCATCTTCTTCTCGTACCCCATCATCTCTTTCGTCAGGATGGCGCAGATGATGATGAAGACGCCGAAGATCGTCAGCGCCACGACGATCTCCATCAGCGAGAAGCCGCGTTGGCG
The DNA here is from genome assembly GCA_036498125.1 of Thermoanaerobaculia bacterium. Taxonomy (GTDB): domain Bacteria; phylum Acidobacteriota; class Thermoanaerobaculia; order Gp7-AA8; family Gp7-AA8; genus DASXHZ01. The sequence goes on along the minus strand of DASXIH010000138.1, from coordinate 1,604 downwards.
ACTGTTCCTCACCACAAGTTCGACCCTCCGGTGTTCACGCGCGAGAGGTGGAGCGTCGCGACGCGGCGCCCCTTCTGCCAGATGACCTGCATCGTGATGTTCTTCACGTCGGTCGACGGCTGATCGATGGTGATGTGGGTCTTGAAGGGCGAGAGCGGGATGAGAATGCCGGTGTCGGTGACGAAGGTGGGCGGCGCGGCGTCGAGGTCGGTGAAGTCCATCCGGCGGCGCACCTCCGCCTCGTTCGAGAGCGCCTGGAACGCCAGGATCGTCTCGGTCGCCTCCCGCTGCCGTTTCGTCCGCTCGACGAAGACCGCGAGCGACGTCGTGATCACCAGGCCGAGGATCACCAGAGCAGCAAGTACCTCGATGAGCGTGAATCCGCGCTGGCGCACCCGAGCATATTAGTGCTTAGGTGTCATTCCGAGCGTTAGCGAGGAACCTGGGCGGGCGTGTGGCGCGCGAATCGCGCCTCCCTTCCCCCAGGTCCCTCGCTACGCTCGGGATGACACTAAAATGCGCGGCCATGAAACTCCGCTTCGCCCCCTCGCCGACCGGCTTCCTGCACGTGGGGGGAGCGCGGACGGCGATCTTCAATTTGCTCCATGCGCGCCGGCATGGCGGCACGATGCTGCTGCGCATCGAAGACACCGACGTGGAGCGGTCGAAACAGCACCACGCGGAGCAGATCGTCAGCTCGCTCAAGTGGCTCGGCGTCGAGTGGGACGAGGGGCCGGTCTACCAGAGCGATCGCCTCGACCGCTACCGTGAGCGCGCGGAGGAGTTGGTCGCAAACGCGAAGGCGTACCGCTGCTACTGCACCGTCGAAGAGCTCGAGGCCGACCGCTCCGCCGCGGAAAAAGCGGGCAAGCCGTACAAGTACTCCGGCATCTGCCGGCGGCGCGCCGAGGCGGGCGACCCGCAAGCGCCCGACGAGCCGCACGTCATCCGCTTCAAGGTGACCGCGGGCGCCATCGAGTTCCATGACCTCATCCGCGGCGACGTCCGCTTCGAAGGGGAGCTGCTCGACGACTTCGTGCTCCTCCGCTCCGACACCTACCCGACGTACCACCTCTCCGTCGTCGTCGACGACATCGACATGGCGATCACGCACGTGGCGCGCGGCGACGATCACCTCTCGAACACGCCGAAGCACATCCTTCTTTTCCGCGCCTTCGACGCGACCGTCCCCACGTTCGCGCACCTCCCGCTGATCCTCGGCAGCGACCGCAAGCGCCTCTCGAAGCGCACCGGAGCGACATCCGCCGAGGAGTACCGCGACGAGGGGATCGTGCCGCAGGCGCTCTTCAACTTCCTCATGCTCCTCGGCTGGTCGCCCGGGCACGACCGCGAGATCATCACGCCGCAGGAAGCGGCGCCGCTATTCGATCTGTCGCAGGTCAACAAGGCGCCCGCGGTCTTCGATCCCGAGAAGCTGCTCTGGATGAATGGGCAGTATCTGGCGCACATGACCGCCGACGAGATCTACCCGCACCTCGTCCGCTTCCTCGCCGATCCTCCGCCGCCGCTCGACGAGATCCGCTACGTGATCGACCTCAACAAGGTGCGCGGTCGGACGCTAAAAGAGATCGCGACGCTCCTCG
>DASXIH010000137.1:0-1670 GCA_036498125.1 Thermoanaerobaculia bacterium | reverse complement strand
CATCGACGAGTCGGGCGAGGACTATCTCTATCCCCGCGACTGGTTCGTCGCCATCGAGCTGCCGCGAAGTCTCGAGGACGCGATCACCGAGCTCGCCCACCGTCAGTCCGCGTAGAATCCCCGCACCGTGGCGACCTGCGTCTGGTGTGGTTTCGACAGGCTCGAAGCTTCGGCCGGGGTGTGTGGAGTTTGCGGGCAGGCGCCGGATGCGGGGACGGTCACCCTCGAGGCGAAGACGGAGTACGGCGGGACGCCGACGGCGGTGAAGCCGGCGGATGCGCCGAACGTCGCGCGCGTGTTCGGCGAGCACTACGAGATCGAGGCGCCGATCGGGCGGGGCGGGATGGGGTCGGTGTTTCGCGTGACCGACCGCCGCGACGGACAGACGTACGCGCTCAAGATCCTGCACGCCTCGGCGGCGGACACGTCGACGCTGAAACGGTTCGAGCGCGAGGCGGCGGTCCTGCGGCGGATCGCGCATGACGCGGTGCCGAAGATCCGCGGATACGGCGTTGCGGGCGGCTCGATGTACCTCGTCACCGAATTCGTCGACGGCACGAACCTGCGCGATGCCATCGCCGGCGGCGGCGCGTTCCCCCTCGGCGAGATCGTCCGCATCGGCGCCTCGATCGCCGACTGTCTCAATGCGGCGCACACCCACGGCGTCATCCACCGCGACATCAAGCCGCACAACGTCATGCTCACGCGCGAGCGCGACGTGCGGCTGATCGACTTCGGCATCGCCCGCGACGCCGCCATGAACGCCACCGCGATCACCGGCACCGATGTGATGCTCGGCACGCCGCAGTACATGTCTCCCGAGCAGTTCGACGGCCGGCGCACCGACGCCCGCTCCGACATCTACTCCCTCGGCGTGGTGCTGTTCCAGCTCGCGACCGGGCGCCTGCCGTTCCATGCCGAAACGCCGACCGCGCTCGCGCTCAAGCACGTCAGCGAGGCGCCGCCGCATCCGCGCGCGCTCCGGGCCGACATCCCGATGCTGCTGGATCGGGTGATCCTCAAGTGCCTCGAGAAGAATCCGGCCGACCGCTATCCGACGGCGGGCGATCTCGCGACCGATCTGCGCCGGACGCTCGACGCGCGCCGCAGCGTGCAGCGGACGCGCATCGGCGACTTCGTGGTGCACGAGGAGACGGGCGAGGACTGGGCGCTCGTCCTCGCGTCACCGCGCGAGCGCGCATGGCCTCCCGGCACGACGCTCTACTTCAACGGCGGCTACTTCCGGCTCGAGCGCGTCGACTACGACGAGACGTACCCGGCGCCGTTCGTCTACCGCTTCACGTTCTTTCCGGAGACCGAGGCGATCCGGCGGTTCGTCGACTACGAGAGCGAAGCCGCACCGCAGAAGTCGGGTCTCGCGAAACTTTTCAAGCGTCCCCCGTCATCCTGAGCGTCAGCGAAGGATCTCGCAATGCGACGAAGTTTCGTTTCCGTCATCCTGAGCCGCCGAAGCGAAGCGGAGGACGGCGAAGGACCTCAAACTACGCTGCTCATAGCCCGCGCGCCGCGCATTCGGAGATCCTTCGCTGCGCTCCGCGGCTTTGCCGCTCCGCCAAGCTCAGGATGACGGCAGCGCGAGTAGTGCTATCATCCCCTGCACAGAAACATGTGCAGAAAAAGGCCGGGTGCTCCCCGGCCTTTTTCTATTT
>DASXIH010000136.1:0-5288 GCA_036498125.1 Thermoanaerobaculia bacterium | reverse complement strand
CGCACATCCGCAACCTGCGCAAGAAGCTCGGCCCGGACCGGATCTCCACGGTGGTGGGTTTCGGCTATCGCTACGACCCTCCGGCAATGTAGGTCGGGCGCAGACAAGAATGTCTGCGCTCCACTGCGCGGAGTCGTGGAGCGCAGACATTCTTGTCTGTGCCCGTTCGGCAGCTACTATTGCCCGCACATTGACCGAGTCGGAGCGGGTGTCGTTCTACGCGTGCAACCTGGCGTTTGCGGCCTTGGGCTTCGCGGCGGCAATGGCGACGCAGCCATTCTGGACGCGGGCCGCGAACGCGTCGCAGCTGCCGGGGACCATGCGGACGCAGGGACTCGATGCGCGGGGGCCGTTTTGGTTCACGGTCACGCTGATCATCGCGCCGATCCTCGCAGCAATCCTGGCGCGGCGGGTCAGCGAAATGATCGCGACCGCGCAGATGTGGGCGAGGGTCACGACGTGGGCCGCCTGCGCCGGTTCCGTGTGGCTCGCGGTGATCTCGCCTGACATCCTGTATGTGCTCGCGCCGGTCGTGCTCTTCGTCCCGATCGCGGTCGCCTTCCACTCGCGCGAATTGGCGTTCACCGCGGATGACGTCGCGCTACTCCCAGCATTCCTGATCGTCTACTTCGCGCTGCTCGATCTCACCGACGCCGACGGACGGCTGCTGCTGATCGCCGCTGTCTGGCTGCTCTTCGTCCTCCGTTTCTTCAGGACGAACTTCGCATTCGCGCCGCTCGGCATCATCCCGCTGGCGCGGCTGCCCTTCGGGCGGCACGTCGTGCTCGATCTCCTCGCGCTCGTCATCGTCTTCGTCCCGCTGCGCGGCTCGAAGCGCGTGCTGACCTGGATCGCCTTTCCGGCGTTCGTCTACTTCTTCCCACTGGCGTGCAGCATCTGGGCGGTGGAGGGGATGCCGCGGGTCAACTTCTTCGAGAGGGGACAGAGCCTCCTGCACGCCTCGAACATGATGCACGGCGCCCGCGCCTATCGCGACACGGTGCCGATGCACGGCCTCCTCGAAGACGGCGGCCTCGATTTTCTTTTCATGAGGTACGCGGGTGCCCACAGCGCCGGCACGGTCGTCACCGCGCATGACCTCGTCGGCCAGCTGAATGCACCGGCGATGTACGCGATGACGGCCGCCGCGTCGGCGTCGCCCGCCACCGCGCTCCTCGCGGTGCTCTTCGTCAACTGTCCGGCGTCGCTCCGCTGCGCATTCGCCCTGCTGGCGCTGGCGCTCATGATCACCGCGTATCGACGCCAGTCGCCGCGGCTCCTTGGCTATGCAGCGGCGGTCGTGGTGCTGGCGTGCCTCACGAGCGTCGACTTCGGCGTCTATGCGCTCTTCGCGCTCGTCGTGACCGCGCTGCTCATGACGCCGAGGGGGAAGGCGTTCGCGTCCGCCGGCATCGGCATCCTCGCCGCCGCGATCCCCATCGCATTGCTCTTCGCCATCCTCGGCATCCTCGGCAGTGCGATCACGCGCACGCTCGCTCTGCCGCGTCTCGGCCCGGCCTACAACCTCGGCTTCTTCGCCGCGCCGAAAGCGCTGGCGGACCTCCGCTTCTTTCCGGACGTGTTGCTCGCGTTCCTGCAACGCCCGTCGATGGCAGTCGGCGTCTGGATCGCCGCGGTCGCCGTCCTCGCCGTCGGGATCGCGATGCGCGCGCCGTCACGCCTCGTGCCGCTCATCATCCTCGCGGTCTTCGTCGCCGCGACCGGCCTCTCGTACGCGGAGCGGCATCACCTCTACGGAATCGAGAACGGCGGCTATCCACTCCTCTTCGCCGGCGTGGCGCTGCTGCTGTCCGATGACCGTACGAGAGTCGTCGGACGTATCGCTGCCGTGCTGCTGCTGATCACGACCGGAATCACGGCGGACGTCGCCGTCTTCTCGTCGGTCAGACGCCAGGAGCGCGTCGAAGACGCGTCCGTGACGCCGCTCGGCGGCGCGCTCTTCGAGAAACGCGACGCCGAATACGTGACGACGCTGCGCAACTTCTTCGCGCAGAACCTCGGTCCCGCCGAGACGTTCTTCGACTTCACCAACCGCGGGCTGCTCTTCTACCTGCTCGATCGCCGCTGCCCCGTGCCGGTGAACGAAGTCGCCGCCTACGAGTCGCTCGCCGCACAGCGCGAAGTGATCGAGCACCTCGAGAAACAGCCCGAGGTCCGCTACGCGCTGATCCCGCCGCCGAACGATCCCTTCACGATCGACGGCGTCCCGAACAGCGAGCGCGCGCCGCTCGTCTGGGCGTACCTCCAACAACACTTCCGCCCCGTGTTTGAGCACGGGGCGGTGGTGGTGTGGAAGCGGGTGGATTAGCTTTTCCGTCATCCTGAGCCGGCGCAGCGGCGTAGCCGCGTAGCGCGGCGAAGGATCTCAAGATGCGCGGACTGCGTATTCGGAGATCCTTCGCCGTCTTCGCGGCTCAGGATGACGGACGCACGTTCGTCGTGTCCGTCGGAACGCGATTGCCGAGGACGACACCATCCACCACCCACTCCACCTGCGGCGTCGTTCCGCTCGGGACTTCGGCGATGGTGACGGAGTAGGCGCCGATCTGGTCGGGATCGACGGGGATTTCGGTGCGGACCTGGCCGCCGCGGACGATGGCGTGGATGCGGCCGGCGTAGCCGGGTCCGAGGTAGTTGCCGAACGCGTCGCGCGGCGTGACCTTGGCGATGAACGTGCCGGCGGAGGGGGAGGTGAGATCGATCGCGGAGCGGAGCGCGTCGGCTTTCACCTTCAGGTTCTCTTCGAGCCGCTCTTCGCGGTGCACGTGGCCGTTGCGCTCATTGGTCCAGTCGAGGACCGCATTGAACGCGTACGTGCCGGGGATTTTCGTGTCGGAGAAGGTCGCCGCGTAGACGCCGTTGCCGACCTCTTTGAGCGGGATCGTGATCACGTCGCGCGGCGTGATGCGCTCGAGGAGCGACATTCCCTTGAACGACGCGATCTTGGCGTCGACACCGGAGATCACGTCGCCGGCCGTCGTGACCGAAGCCACCGGACGCTTCGTCTGGAAGAGGATCGTGCCGAGGCCCTCGGGGGGCGCCTGGATGCGGACGGTGATCGAGCCGTCGGGTAAGCCGGTGAGCGGCCGTCCGTCCCAGTCGACGACGACGCGGATGCCGAGCGAGTCGCCCGCCGCGGCGTGGAGGTTCGACAGCGTGAACTGGTAGTCGAGGTGCCGTTCGGCGATGAAGACGTTCAGCGAGTACGGAATCGTCTCGCTCCCTTTCGCGCCGCGCTTCACGCTGACGCTCCAGTTGCCTATCGGCCGATTGATCATGTCGAACGACTGGATCGACGCCTGCGGCGTCTTCTTCGTCGACGTCGGCGTCGCGGGCGTGGAGCTGCTAGGCGCGAAGACGTCGAGGTCGAGCGCATTGACGAGCGGCGGCGCCCACTGCACGGAGTAGCTGACGCGCTGTGCGGAGCGATCGAGGACGACGGGCACCGGCGTCGCCGGCAGCTGTCCCGTGTACGTCTTCTCGCGATTCGCCGCGAGCGAGACGGTGTTGCCCTTCAGTAGGGCGACTAGTGTTTGGCCGAACGTCGAAAAGAGGGTCGTGGCGTTGACGCTGATGTAGGAGTTTCCCGCCGTCTCGAGCGAGATGTTGCGGAGGAGGTCTTCATCGACCTGCGCCGGCTGGCCGAACGCGATGGTCTGGATCGGGACGAAGCGCTTGCGCAGCTCCTGGTCGAATCCCGCTACCGGCGTGAGGCCGAGGAAGCCGGAGCCGGTGGGTGAGATGAGGGGCGCGGTGTTCTGCATCCCGTCCGTGAGCACGATCAGGTTGAGATCGTTCTTCGGATCGTTCTTCCACTGCTGCATGGCGGAGTTGACGCCGGCGCCGATCGAGGTCGAGCTGCCGGGCGTCAGCGTGTTCGCCTGGTTGACGACGTTGTCCCACGCGTTGCTGCCGCCGCGCTGCAGGAAGAAGTTCGCGGGAGGGTCGGCGCCGGGGAGGGTCTGCGGTGCGGCGGTGCTGTCGAAGAAGACGAGGCCGATGCGGTCGGGCGAATAGTCGGTGTTGCAGCCGCCGCACGGCGCGTCGATCTGCTCCCACTGCGAGACGAATCCCTGGACCGCCGACTTCAGGATGCTGGCTTTGTTCGGCGGGACGGCGGCGCCGGGCGGGTTGTCCGCCATGCTGCCCGACTTGTCGAGGACGAGCACGACGTCGAAGTTGTTGCGTCCCTTGAAGACGGCATTGAGCGCCGGCGCGACGCCGTCGGCCTGCGGCGTGACGGTCGCCGGTGTGTCACCGGTGTGCTTCGACACCTGCGAGCACTCGGCGTTCGGTGCCGCGACGATGTAGGTCGAGAGGCGGTAGTTGACGACGTCCTGCGCGCCAACGAACCGCATCGGGATCTGCTTCTCGACTGCGCCAGCCGCCTGGCAGAAGTCGCCGGAGAAGTTCGACAGCGGCTTGTAGATGACCCGCACCGTGTTGCCCGACACGAGCTCGTAGGTCGCCGAGTCGCCCCCGACCGCGGCGGTCTGGCCGAGCGTGAGCGTGGTGCTGCCGTTGATCACGATCTGCGAGCCGTTCGGCGACGCGCTGAGGTCGAGGATCATGCGCACCTCGCCCGTTTCCTGCTGCGAGTTGCCGCGCACGGGGATGTCGAGCAGCCACGCTTCGTCAGCGACCAGGGGAGCTGACATGACGAGAGACAGCACGACCGGGAGAAGGGAGAGCCTTCGTTTCATGACGTACTCCTTGCCGTTTGGATGGTTGTGCTGATGTTACAGCCGTTATCCGTCCCCGGCAGTAACGCACGTCACGCCATCGAGCGTTCCTGGAAGATCCCGACGATGTTGCCGCCGGGATCGCGGAAGCGGGCGGTGATCTCCGGCGCGTCGCCGCCGATCGGCTGGACGATCTCGCAGCCGTTCGCGATGACCGCTTCGCAGACGGCGGCGGCGTCGGTGACCATGATGTAGATCATGAAGCCGGGCGTGCTCGCGGGCGGCCGGCCGGTCACCCATGTGCCGCTCACTTCACCGACGCCGTCGTCGAACGCGAGCCGGCCGTCGCCGCGTTTCCGCACGCTCCAGCCGAATACCTTCTGATAGAACGCCGCGGAACGCTCGATGTCCGCCGCCGGCATTTCGATGTAGCAGATCTTGCCCTGCGCGAATGTCGGTGCCATGCGGCGTATTTTAGTTGCTGGTTGCCAGTTGCCGGTTCCCAGATCTGGCAACTGGCAACCATCAACCGGCAACTTCGTTTACTTCGCGGTCGAGGTCTGGGCCGTCTTCGGTGTGTCCTCG
>DASXIH010000135.1:0-8079 GCA_036498125.1 Thermoanaerobaculia bacterium | reverse complement strand
TCTAACACGCTAGAATCGGGCGCAAATGTCAACGGTCGAGTGGGCATGCGCAGCGCTGCTGCTCGTGTACCTCGTTTGGGTTCCGCTTCCCTTCGGGTCCAACGTCGACGCCGCCTTCGTGCCGCTGGTCGTCCCGCCACTCGTCCTCTGTGCCGTGGCGGCGCTGGCGCGCGCACGGGACGGCGCATCGCTTCGGCTCAACCGCGCATATCGAACGTGGAGCATCGCGGGGCTCGTCGTGCTGATCGTCGTCGCGATCCAGCTGCTACCGCTGCCGCCATCACTCCTCGGGCTCGTCTCTCCTGAATCGCACGCGATCTGGAGCGCAGCCGATCGGGTGACGGAGCACGTGGCCCGGAGTCACCCGATCACCATCAACCCGGCCGCGACTCGCTACGAACTGTTCCGTCTCATCGCACTCGTCGCCACGTTCCATGCGGCTGCGCTCACGATCTACACCTACCGTCGGAGAATCGGCTTCGCCGGCGCGCTCTGCACGGCGGGCGTGTTCGAGGCGGTGTATGCGGTCCGCGAGGCGGCGACGCAGCACTACGAGATCTGGGGCTGGACGAATCAGCTCATCTTCAACCGCGTCAGCGGGACGTTCGTGAATCCGAATCACTTCGCGCACTACGTGGCGATCGTGCTTCCGTTCGCGATCTACCTCGGCGCGATCGCGTGGCGGAACGCGGCGAACGGACGGCCGCTCACGTTCGGCCGCCATGTCGCGGCGCTCATCGAACGGCAGCTGTTCATGTTCTCGATTGCGATCGGCGCCGCGCTCGCCTGCATCGCCGCCATCCTCCTTTCGCAGTCGCGGGGCGCGTTGCTTTCCGCGGTCGCCGGCATGGCGCTGATGCTCGCCGCCATCACGTCGCGGCACGCGGTGAAGCGGCTCCTGCTGGGAATCATGGTCCTCGTGCTGGTGATCGGCGGGTTGGCGGCGTACCTCGGGACTCAGCGAACGATCGCGCGTTTCGAGTCGACCGACGCCGAGGTGTCGACGCTGGGCGGGCGGCGCACCGGCATCGAGGCGGCGCTCCGCGTCTGGCGTGCGTTTCCGCTGTTCGGCAGCGGCGCCGGCACGTTTGCCGACGTCGTCTCGATGGGGCAGGACGCGGACGTCGAGAAGCTGTACCGCCACGCGCACGACGACTACGCGGAAGCGGCGGCGACGGCCGGCATCTTCGGCGTGCTGTTCGGCGCCGCATTTTTGGTCGGAATCGTTCAGGCGTTCCGGCGCGAGTCGCCGAGCTGGCGCGCCCGCGCCTTCACGGTGGCGGCGCTGACGAGCGTCACGATCGCCGCGGTCCACGCGTTGTTCGATTTCAACTTCTACATCCCGGCGAATGCTGCGACGCTCGCGGCGATCGCGGGGGCGGCGGTGGCTCCGTCGCTCAAATTACGTCCGCGCGAATCAGAAGCCTCCGCTCCCGAGCCTGCGGACTGAAAGGATTCACGACGCGCGCTTCGATCAGGTGCCAGCCGGGCGCGGCGGCTCCGAGGTCGAACTTCTTCTTCGTCACTTCGCCTTCGGTGACGCGGCGCTCGTCGAGAAGGATCTCGACGTATGCGGGAACGGCTTCCTGCTGATTGCTGTCGAGCGAGAGCGCCAGCGGATGCTGCTTCGCGACGAGCAGTTCCTTCGAGCCGCTGGTGCAGATGGTCTTGTCGGCGCAGAGTCCGATCCACTTCTCGCGGTCATGATGGCCGACGAAGGCTTTCGCGTCGTAGATCTTCGCGAGCGTGCTGTCGCCGTGCGCCCGTGCGAAGGCGGCACGCTCGTCGAAGTAGTCGGCCCAGGCGGCCGCGTCGTTGTGCGGCGATGAGATCTCGATGCGGCTGGCGCGATCGGGATCGCCGAGGTGAAGGGCGACGCGGGCGCGGGCAGGCTCGCTCGCCGCACCCGGCAGGTCGACGAGCGCCTCGAGGCCCTTAAGCGGCTCGATGTGGTGGCGCAACGCGTAGTCGACCACGCGGTCGACGAGGGCGGGATTGGAGGGAGCGGCGTCGATGGGACGGCGGCTCAACTCGTCGAGGATCGCGCGGAGGAGCGGCTCGTCGTCGCCGTTGAAACGATCAGGAAGGATCTCGATGAGGTCGGCCTGCGACGCAGTGCTCCGGATCTTGCTGAAGCGGCGCAGACGCGCGGTCGCTGCCTCGGCGCGCAGCGACCGGTAGTCCGCAAAGAGGCCGTTCGTTGCCGCGATGCGCAGGAGTTGGTCGCGTGAGGTGGCGTCGTGCGGCGCGTTGGAACGGATGTAAGTGAAGTTCCCGGTGAGGTCGAAGAGCGGCCGCGCGACACGGCCGAAGATCTCCGGATCATGCAGCAGCGGGCCGGCGGACTTCAGGACGTCGGCGCGATCGCGCGGTGACAACTCGTACCAGTGTTCGAGGCCGCTCCGGACGAATGCCATGCGCGGTCCGCTGCGCCACGGCGCGAGCTGCACCGCCAGCTCATGCGATGTACGCCAGATTTCGAGACGGCGGCTCGCCGGCGTGTCGAGCGCACCATCGGTGATCTGGTCGGCGGCGAGGTAGTCCGCCGGATGCGACGCCAGCCACGCCGCCGCGCCGGCGACGTCGTTCGGTGGTGCGCTTGCCGGGAGATGCGGCCGGACGATCGCGAAGAGGAGAAGCGAGACCAGCGAGGCCGCGGCGAGGGTGACGAGATAGGTGCTCCTACGTGCGAGCGGCATCAGTCAGGATCCGCTCCCAGTTCGCGAAGGCAATCTCCGGCGCAAAGCGCGCGTCGTACAACGCGCGCCCGCGGCGCCCCAGTTCGACCGCATGTGCACGATCTTGCTCCAGCTTCCCGATTGCTGCAATCAGCGCGGTGGCGTCGCCCGGTTCGACGGCGTACCCGCATTCGTGCTCCCGGATCAGCTGCGCCAGCTCGCTGTCGCGCGCGCCGATGAAGATCACCGGCCGGCCGACGGCGAGGATCCCATAGAACTTGCTCGGCACGATCAGCCCTTCGACCGCCGGCAGCAGCGACACGAGTTGCACGTCTGCTGACGAGAGGCTCTCGGCGAGCTGTTCGCGCGGCGCATAGCCGCGGAACGTGGCGTTCGCCGGCGCATTCGCGCGGACGCGCTCGAGCTGCGCGCCTCCGCCGGCGACGTCGAAGCGGATGTGCGGCAGCGCGCGCGCCGCGGCGAGCATCGTGTCGAACTCGTGCGCGCGTCCCAGGTTCCCCGAATAGCCGACAACGAACTCCCCCGTGTGGCGCGGGCTTTCAGCCCGCGTCAGGTCTCCTCCCGCCCAGTTGTGCTGCACGACCGCATTCACCCCGATCTTCCTCGCCATCGCCTCCCCGAGCGCCGCGTTCACCCGCGCCCGGCGCAGCGACCAGTCCCGCATCCGATTCAGCAACCGCGGCACCCGCATACCGAGGTGTTGCGCGATCTCGGGAAAAAGGTCCTGGACCCAGTTCACGACCTTCGGCGCCGCCAAGGCCGCGACGATCGACAGTAGCGGCGGATCCGTCATCGCGACGATCAACGACTTGCGCTCCCGCCGGATCGCAAAGAACGCGGAGACGTAAAACGTCAGATAGTCGACCGCGCGCCCGAGAAGCGACCCGCGCCCGAAGCGCGTCGTCCAGATCCGCCGAACATCCACGCCATTGACCGTTTCGCGGTTCTCATCCGAGGACCGAGGACCGAGGACCGAGGACTCATAACGCAGCCGGCTCGTGATCACGCCGACGTCCCAACCCCGCGCCGCAAGATGAAACGCGAGGTCGGCAAGCATTTGGCTCGTCGCCGAGTGATCGGGGTAAAAGTACCGATTCACGAATACGATTCGCATCCGACACCATGATTATCCTCGGCCTCAACGCTCATCACGCCGACGCCTCGGCCGCCATCATCGTCGACGGCAAGCTCGTCGCCGCCGTGGAGGAGGAGCGATTCCGCCGGATCAAGCACTGGGCGGGTTTCCCTTCGGCCGCAATTCGCTACTGCCTCGAAGAGGCGGGGGTCCGCCTCGACGGCGTCGATCACATCGCCGTCAACCGCGATCCGAACGCCCGGCTCTTCCAGCGGGCGAAGTTCATTCTCGCGAAGCGGCCGTCCCTCGGCGCGATCAAACGCCGCCTGCGCAACCGCGCGCAGATCGGCAGCCTCGAGGACGATTTCAAGCAGGCGTTCAAGATCGAGTCGCTCAAGCCGAAGCTGCACCACGTCGAGCACCACCGCGCGCACCTCGGGTCCTCCTTCTTTGTGGCGCCGTTCGACGAGGCCGCAATTCTCTCGGTCGACGGCTTCGGCGATTTCGTCAGCTCGATGTGGGGGATGGGACGCGGCCGCCGCATCGACGTGATGGGGGAGATCGGGTTCCCGCACTCCCTCGGCATCTTCTACACGGCCATGACGCAGTACCTCGGGTTTCCGCACTACGGCGACGAGTACAAGGTGATGGGACTTGCACCGTACGGGCGGCCGCTCATGCTCGACGCGATGCGCGACATCGTCCGCGTTCATGACAACGGCTTCTCGCTGAACACCGACTATTTCACGCACCACTCGAAGGGCCTCGACATGATGTGGAAGTCGGGCTCTCCGGTGATCGGACCGGTCTTCTCACACCACCTCATCGACAAGCTCGGCCCGGCGCGTGCCCCGGAGGACCCGATCGACGACCGGCATCGCAACCTCGCGGCATCGATGCAGGCGATGTTCGAGGAGGCGTTCTTCGCGCTGGTGAACCAGCTCCACAAGAAGACCGGCGCGAAAAAGCTCTGCGTCGCCGGAGGCTGCGGCTACAACAGCGTTGCGAACGGCCTGGTGTTCGACCGCTCGCCGTTCCGCGAGGTTTACATCCAGGCCGCGGCGGGCGATGCCGGCGGCGCGATCGGCGCCGCGTACTGGGTTTGGAACGAGATCCTGATGAACGAGCGCTCGTTCGTCATGGACCACGCGTACTGGGGGCCGGAGTACGACGACGAGGCGATCGACTCCTCCGTGGAGCTCCGGCGAATCGAGCTCGACGCAGCCGGCTGCACGATGCGCCGCGTGCACGACGAGCGTGAGCTCTGCCGCCTCACCGCCGAGCACGTCGCGAAGGGGAGCGTCGTTGGCTGGTTCCAGGGACGCGTCGAGTGGGGTCCGCGCGCGCTCGGCAACCGCTCGATCGTCTGCGACCCGCGCCGCGCCGATATGAAGGACATCCTGAACCACAAGATCAAGCGCCGCGAGTCATTCCGGCCGTTCGCGCCGTCGATTCTCCGCGACGCGACGGCTGAGTGGTTTGAGACCGACTACGACGTCCCGTTCATGCTGCAGGTGTACGTCATCCGGCAGGAGAAACGGGCGCAGATCCCGGCGGTGACGCACGTGAACGGCACCGGGAGACTGCAGACGGTCACCGAAGCGCAGAACGCGCGTTACTACCACCTCATCGAAGCCTTCCGCGATCTGACCGGCGTCCCGATCGTGCTGAACACCTCGTTCAACGAGAACGAGCCGGTGGTCAACACGCCCGCCGAGGCGCTCGACTGCTTCCTCAGGACGAAGATGGACCTGCTGGTGATGGGCGATCTGATGATCGAGCGGGTGTCATGAGCTCGATCGAGAGGATCACTTCGGCGACGAAGCGCTCCCACGTGTAGATCAGGCCGGGGATGCCGTCGAGGATCAGCCCCTTCGCAAACAGTGCGTGAATCACCACCGCAAACGGAGCGACGACGCGCAGTTTCCGGATGCGGCCGGCGAGGTTCAGCTGCTTCCCCGCGCGGATTTTGGCCGCTTCGTTGCGCATGTAGCCGCGCTGCCGCTGGACGAAGCGCGAGAATGGCTTCCGGTCGTCATGGAGGATCTTCTCGTGCAGCATCCGCCCTTCGCCTTCGATGCGGGCCCGATGCGTGTGGCCGTCCATGAAGAAAGACACGCGGTCGCGGCGGAAGAGAACGGGACGCGCGGGATAGAGCGAAGCGCGTAGCGGACGGCCGTGCATCGCGTAAGTGAAGCCGGCGGAGTAGTGGGTGACCGATGGTGGCGGATCGAGGGCGCGCAACTCGTGTTCGAATGAGGCGGGAACGAAGTAGTCGGCGTCGAGCGTCAGCAGCCAGGGAGTCGTCACCTGCGCTGCGCCGAAGGTCCACTGCGACGCGAGATCGTCGAACGGCCGTTCAACGACGCGAACGTTTGGGAACGACTTTGCGATCGACACGGTGCCGTCGGTGCTCATGCTGTCGACCACCACGACCTCTTTCGCCCACGTGAGCTGGGCGAGCGTGCGGCCGATGTTCACGTCCTCGTCTCGCGTGAGGAGGAGCGGCGTGACCTCAGCGGAGAAGTCGCGCATATTGCGCCTCCATCTCCTCCGCGACGCGCGGCCAGGTGAATCGCGTCTCGACGGCATGGCGTCCGCGCTGACCCATGCCACGGCGTTCCGCCGGATCATCGAGGAGCCTGTTGATCGCGTTCGCGATCTCGCGCGGCTGCGACGGGACGACGACGCCTGCGCGCACGCGCCGCACCTCCTCGGCGAGTCCGACTTCGGCCGTCAGCACGACCGGAGTCTCCGCCGCCATCGCCTCGAGCACGACATTCCCGAAGTTCTCCGACATCGAGGTGAGCGCAAAGATCGTCGCCCGGGAGAGCAGCGCGTCTTTCGCATCGCCGTCGACGCGGCCGAGGAACTCGACGCGGTTCGCCACGCCGAGGCGTTCGGCGAGCTCCTTCAGGCGCGGCGTGAGGGCCTCCTCGTCGTTGCCGGCGATCAGGAGACGGGCGCGCTCGACGTGCGGCAGCGCGGCGATGAGGCGGTCGATCCCTTTCTTCCAGTTGATGCGGCCGAGGGAGAGGATGGTGTCTGCATCCTTCTTCGGCGGCGAGGGCGCCGCCGCCCCATGGAGAACGATGCCGTTTGGGACGATGAAGGAGGACGGGATCGGCATCTTCGTGCGTTGTGCGTCTTCGTGCTCGCGTTCGGTCGTGAAGTGGATTGCCGCGGCATGCGTGAAGTTACGGCGCTCGATCAGGCGTAGCCACGCGGTCTTGGTCCAGCGGCTCTTCGCGGCGATGAGCTCCGGCACGAGCATTCCTCGGGGGGAGATGACGTACGGGACGTTCCCTTGTTTCGCGGCATGCGCCGCGGCTGCCGTTGGATAGAGGAAGACCGAGTGAAGATGCGCGAGGTCGTAGCCGCGGATCGAGGTCGCGAGCGCTTTGCGCATCTGGGGCGACCAGTAGAGACGGCGCATCGGCGAGGAGAAGTAGTAGACGCCGATGCCATCGAGATCGACTCGCTCGCGCAACGCGACATCCGACTCGCCGTTGCCATCGACGTTCGTCGTGAAGACATCGACCTGGTGTCCCCGTTCGAGGAGCGCGCGGGCAAGGCCGTGAACCGCGAATATCGGCCCGCCGTAGCGCGTGGCTGGAAGGTAAGTCGGAACGACGTGAAGGATTTTCAAGCCGTTACGACGGCGAGCGTCCGTCTCGGTTCGGCCTCGGGTGCCGGAGCGGGCTGCTGTTCGTCGAGCTTCGACGTGGCGAAGAGGCAGCCGACGAAGAAGGCGGTGAACAGCGTAAGCACCGGGTCGGAGTACGCCTGCGCCGAGGCCGCGAAGTTCGCCATGTTCGCGATGACCAGTCCGAAGAGCATTGCGCGGCCCGCCTGCGACGTGCCCGGAAGATCGGGGAAGCGCGCGATCCGATTCATGGTGATGAAGAGCCGCCAGACGAGGAACACGATCGCGAGAAGTCCGGGGACTCCGAGCTCGACGGCAAGCTTGCCGAGGCCGCCCTCCTGCCATCCGGTGACGATCTGCGCGTCATCCTCTGTGACGTGATAGACGCCCTGCGTCGCCACACCGAGTCCCGCGCCGAGGTAGCCGAACTGCCGGACCGTGTCGAACAGTCCGCCCTCCAGTCGTTCCGTCACTTCCTGTTGCGTCGTGAACGCGGCACGCGTGTAGACGCTCGACTCCTTGTGCGACGAAATCTGGTGGACCATGAACGCGATCGCCATCGCCGCGACGGCGAATCCGACCATGTGCTGCGTCTTGAGCTGACGGAAGGACCGCCAGAGGAAGACGGCGGCGAAGACGGCGATGAAGTAGACAGCCTT
>DASXIH010000134.1:0-4670 GCA_036498125.1 Thermoanaerobaculia bacterium | reverse complement strand
GCCGAGGGGCGGCAACCTGGCAACCGGGCAACCCGGCAACTGCAGTTATTGGCCCGCTCCGCGACCAATCGCGAATTCGACGGCTTCCTCACCGATCCCGCGCTGTTGGAGCGGTTCGCGAGTGCGCGTCCCTCCCCCACCGCGCTCGAAGATTTCGGCGAGTGTCCGCAGAAGTTTCTCGTCAAGCATCTCCTCGGCGCGTTCGACGTCGACGATCCGGAGCGGGAGCTGCAGATTCACTATCGCGAGAAGGGATCGATCGACCACCGGATCCTCGAGACGTTCTATCGCTCGCTGACTGACACCGACTACGGGAATGCGAGCGAGTCGCTGCCGGAGGTTCCGCGTGAGCTGATCGCGCGGCTGGAGCGGGCGATCGACGCCGAGTTCGATCGGTTCGAGTCCGACGCGCCGGCGTACAACCAGAACATCCGCGCCATCGAGCGGCGCGCGACCAAACGCATCCTCCGCGACTTCATCGCGCGCGACCTGACCGACATCTTCGAGTCGAACTTCCGGCCGCAGCAGTTCGAGTACAAGTTCGAGCGCGGTCGGATCGACCGGATCGATGCCGACGGCGAACGGCTCCGCGTCATCGACTACAAGTCCGGCAAGGCGCTCCGGCACGTGAACCTCGGCGAGAAGATCGACCGCGGCGTACGGCTGCAGCTCGCGGTCTACGCGAACGCGATCGCGGAAGCGTTTGGAACCGACCCGGCGAACGTGGTGGGAGCCATCCGGCCGATCGCCAACGGCGAGGCGAAGCCGGCGAGCTTCACGTTCAACCTCGGCGAGAAGCGCGCGGCGCTGCTGGAGACGCTCGCCATCTTCTCGCGCGCCATCGCGAGCGGACGCTTCCCCGCGTTCCCGAACGAGAAGGACTTCAACTCGTGCAAGTACTGCCCGGTGAATCACTCCTGCCGGACGAAGCACGACGCCGAGGAAAAGTACGCGGTGGCGCAGCTGCGCGATCCGCGCACGCTGCTGCAACAGTTGGAGTCGCAGCCGTGACCCAGCAGCAATCGCTGTTTGATCTCCGTGTGGCGCCGGCAATCCTGCCGGCGGCCCTTCCCCAGCGCCGTAACCTCGTCATCGAGGCGGGCGCAGGCACCGGCAAGACGACCGCAATCGTCGGCGAGGTGCTGAAGCTGATGCTGTCGGACGAGAACCTTTCTCCCGAACGCATCGTGCTGATGACGTTCACGGAGAAAGCGGCCGGCGAGATTGCGGACCGCATCCACGCGGCACTGGCCGAGGTGGAATCCCAGCTGGACAGAATCACTTGGCCGGTCGGATCGGAACATCCCGTCGTCGAGCTCGAAGCCACCGACGCGATCCGCCGCGCGTGCGCGGCGCAGCTGGAGCGGATTCACCTCCTCCGCTCGCAGACGATCCACTCGTTCTGCCAGTCGCTGCTGCGGCAGTTCCCGATCGAGGCAGGCCTCGATCCGCAGTTCAAGATCGTCGAAGGGTTCGAGCGGACGCTGCTCCATTCGCAACTTTACGACGCGTGGATCGACGAGGAGACGCGGACGAAGGCGTCGCCCGCGGCGCTGCATCAGTGGGAGGTGCTGCTGGCGCACGCCGGCTATCTCTTCCAGATCCGCGACATGATCTTCACGCTGGTCGACCGGCGCGATCTCCTCGACGAGAGCGGCTACGACCTCGGCGACCTCTCGCTCGTCGCGGACAACCTCCGCGCGGCGCTTTTCGCGCTGCGCCGCGGGGATCATCCGCTGCACCGCTACATCGCCAGCAGCAACACGCCGGCGCGCGATGCGGAGCTCGACGAGTGGATCGACTATTTCTCGCCGATCGCGCAGCTGATCCGCGACATCAATCTGAACCGCTTCCCGAAGGCCGAGCGCGACCACCTCCGGACGCTCCGCTCCGGCGATACCGGCCGTTCGATCTACGACCGCCTCGTCTCGCATCGCGCCGCGGCGGCGCTGCACGAGCTTGCGCGGCGCTTCGTCGCTTTCCTCGACCGCGAGAAGCGGGCGCTCGGCGTCGTCGACTTCGACGACCTCCTCATCCGCACGCTGGCGCTGCTGGACGACGCGAAGGTGCTCGAGCGCGCGCGCAGGCAATACGACTACATCTTCGTCGACGAGTTCCAGGACACCGACCGGACGCAGGCGAAGATCATCGACCGGCTCGCGCGCGACGCGTCGGGTCGGTACGTCGACGGACGAACGATCGTGGTCGGCGACCCGAAGCAGTCGATCTACGGCTTCCGGCGCGCCGATCCGGAAACGTACTTCCGGATGACGCAGCGGCTCGCGCACGAAGGGGCCGAGACGCGGCGGATCGAGGACAACTACCGGAGCGACGCGCCACTGCTGCACGCGGTGAACGGCATGTTCGCGCGGCTCTTCCCGGACGAGCCGGAGCACGATCCGAACATCTTCCGGCCGGAGTACCACGCGCTGCGCCCCGGCAAGAGCGCGAATGACCGCGAGCTCGAAGCGCGCGTCACGCTGCTGCACGCGGCGCACGAGGAGATCAGCGACCGCTACATCGCGGAGGCGGAGTCGATCGCGGCGTGGATCCGAAAGACCGATCCCGAAAACCTGAAGCGCTTCGCGATCCTGTTCCGGCGGATGACGCGCATCGACGACTATCTCGACGTCTTCGACAGGCATGGGGTCGAGTACCTCCTCCCGCCGACCCGGATGTTCCTCGACCGCCGCGCACCGGTCGACCTCCTCGCCGTGCTCCGCGCGATCGCGTACGCCTTCGACCGCGGCGCGCAGATTTCCGCCGCGCGGACGCCGTATTTCGCGTTGACGGACGATGAGATCGCACTGGGTGAAGACGCCTGGCGGTCATTCGAGGAGTCGATCGTCCGGTTCCGCGATCGCGCGCGGGCGCTGACGGTTTCGCAGCTCATCGATCTCGTGATCGAGACGACCGGCATCGAAGAGGTGTACGACGCTGCGGCGGGAGGCGAGCGTTCGCAGCGGCACCTCGATCACCTGCGGGCGATCGCATTCGAGTACGACCGGAAGATCGGCGGCTCGGTGCGGCAGTTCGTCGACGAGATCACGCGCCGGCGCGCGGAGCCGGACGAGATGGAGCCGCTGCTCGCGGACGAGTCGAAGAACGCGGTGCGCATCCTGACGGTGCACGCGGCGAAGGGGCTGGAGTTCGACAGCGTCATCCTCCCCGACCTCGCCTTCTCGACCGGCAGCGAAGGGACGCAGCTCTTCACGGTGGAGGAGCCGCGAAGCCTCGTCCTCTGCGCGCCGGACTCGCTCTCGGCGCAGTTCCGCTTCATCGGCGACGAGAAGCTGAAGCGCGTCGCGACGCTGCGCGAGGAGGCGGAAGCGCGGCGGCTGTTCTATGTCGCGGTGACGCGCGCACGCAGCGAAGTGGTGTTCGTCTGCAACACGATCAAGAAGGTGGCGAAGAGCAGTTTCGCGCATTGTGCCGGCGAGGCGCTCGGCATCGACTTCAAGATGCTGACGTTCAGCGACGGACGCGAGATGCGCGATGGGATCGCGTATGAGCGCTTGACCGGCGGCGAGGGCGCCGCCGCCCCATTGAGACGGCGGCTGCGCGATGCGGAGCTGGAGCGCGAACTGGCGACGGGGGCGATCCTGCCGCTGGCTGTTGCGACGCCCGCCGACGTGACGGCATTGCCGGAGTCGTACCGGCGGCGCGCCGGGCTGCGGAACCGCGAGGCCGGCATCCTGCTGCATCGCGTGCTGGAGCTGTGGGACGGCGCCGCGCCGATCGCGTCGCTGATCGCCGAGGCCGCGGGCGAGCTCGGTGCGTCGCCGGAGGCGGTCGCGCGGGTGAAGTCGCGGCTGAGCAACATCGGGCAGTCGGCCACGATGCAGCGCATCGCTCGGGCCGAGACCGTGGCGCGCGAGCTTCCGATCCGTATCGGCGGCACGACGCTCCGCATCGACCGGCTGATCCGCGAAAACGGACGCGAGATCGTGATCGACTACAAGAGCGGCACGCCGAAACCGGATGACCAGGCGCAGGTCGTCGGGTACTGCCAGGCACTGGCGCGGCTCACAGGACGTGCATGCGAGGGGCTGATCTGGTATTTGGATGACGACGTGGCCGTGGAAGTCGAATGCCGTTAACGAGAGTCATCACCCTTTCCTTCATCGCCCTGATCACGATGGTCAACCCGCTCGCGGTGGTGCCGTCGTTCGTGGCGCTGACGGAAGACGCTTCGCGGAAGATCCGCGCTTCGGTGGCGTTCGTGGCGAGCATCGCCTGCATCGTCGTGCTCACGACGTTCCTCCTCGCTGGTAACTACGTCTTCCAGTTCTTCGGGATCACGGTGCCGGCGTTCCAGATCATGGGAGGGATCATCTTCCTCGCGAACGCGCTGCGGACGCTGATCGTCGACGACCGGCGTGCGTTGAACGTCGGAGGCGAGAAGCGGATGGAGGACGTCGACGTGCGGCGCGCGGAGCTCGATCCCGCGTCGATCGCGGTCGTCCCGCTCGCCGTACCGATGCTCTCCGGTCCCGGCGCGATCACCTCGGTAATGGTGCTTGTGAACCTCTACCCTTCACTCGAGCAGAAGTTCGCCGTCGTGGTCGCGATCGCCAGCGTCGGCGTCGTCTCTTACATCGTGCTCCTCGGCGCCATCGGGATCCAGTTCATCATCAACGGCGTAAAACCGGTCCTCGTCGAGATCATGC
>DASXIH010000133.1:0-13118 GCA_036498125.1 Thermoanaerobaculia bacterium | reverse complement strand
CTTCTTTCTCTCCCCACCTCGCACATCCCGAACAGCGGCGCGTGGGAGGTGAAGTTCACGCATCGTTTCAACCAGTCGATCGATCAGGGGAGCGGGAGTGACCGGATTCACTCGCTGTTCGGACTCGACAGCAATGCGGACGTCAGCATCGGCTTCTCGTGGGCGGTGCGGCGCGATCTGGAGTTGTCGATCCTCCGCAGCAACGTCCTCGACGACGTCGAGCTTGCCGGAAAGTACGTCGTCTTCCAGCAGGCGCCCGCCCTCCCCGCCTCGCTCGCCCTCCGCTTCGGCGGCGACGTGCGGACGGAAAAGGACGTGAACGACCGCAGCTCGCTCTTCGTGCAGGCGATCGTTTCCCATCAGTTCGGAAATCGCGTCGAGGTATTCGCCATCCCGAGCTACGCGACGAACGCCGGACGTGCGGTGAACGGAACGACCTCGACCGCCCTCTTCAACCACGCGTTCAATGTCCCCGTCGGAGGGGCGTTCGTCATCAAACATGGTCTGAGCGTCGTCGGAGAGCTGGTTCCGAAGAATCGCGACCTGCCCGACGGCACGCACGCGGACATCGGATGGGCGCTGGGGCTGAAGAGCGCCATCGGCGGACACTTCTTTGAAGTGCTCCTGACGAACAACAACGCGACGCACGTCGACCAGTACCTGACCTCGACGTATCAAGGTAGCCCATTGAATCGAGGGGACTTACACATCGGGTTCAACATCGAGCGCCGTTTCGGGAAGTGAGCCGGGCGACTGGCGGCCCGTTTGCAGTTTGAAAGGTGCAAATGCGCTGTCCGGAATGTCACACGCACAACGAAGATGACGCCCATGCCTGCGGCACCTGCGGCTTGATCTTCATCGCCAAGCCCGCCGAAGCCGCCGCTGCCCAGGAGCGGGGGCGCCGTGCGGAGGATCTGGCCAGAAACCGGCGGCGTCAAACGGACCGCAGCCTCATCCTTTGCAAATATTGCGGAGGCGAGATCTACAGCGACGCGGCGCGTTGCCGCCACTGTTCCGAGATCATCAAGGACGACTACTACCGCGAGCGGGCGCAGAAGCTCCGCGCGCGGGTGAACTACTCGAGCTGGGTGGCCTACATCTTCGGCCTCGGCGCGCTGCTCGTCTTCCGTCCCGTCGGCCTCGTCTCGATCGCCGCCGGCCTTCTCCTCTCCATCGCCTACTACGCGATCCCGGTCGAGCCGCCGCGCGGCCCGCGCGAGAAGCGGAACTTCGGCGCGTTCCTCCGCAAGCAGTTCAAGATGGAGCGCGTCCAGATCCCGATCCCGGCGATGCCGAGCAAGAAGCTCGTCTTCGTCGGCACGCCGCTCATCGCAGCGATCATCGGCTACTCCGCGAACGTCTTCCTGCTGCAGGAGCCGATGAACGACGTCCTGAAACAGAACTCCGCCTTCCACGGGATGGAAGTCTCGGCGCACTATGAGTACTGGGTCGTGCCGGGCGTGGTCGAGTACGACCTGCAGTCGCTGACGCTGCGCCAGGCGCCGATCGACGTCCACACGGCGCTGCTCGAGTTCGCGAAGAAGGTCCGCGAGAAGCGTTACTCGCGCGTCGACCTCTCCTACCGAGGCGTCCGGAAGTTCTCGATCGACGGCGCGTCGTTCCAGCGCATCGGCGACGAGTACGCGAAGCGCAACTTCGACTTCGTCCTCTACAAGGCGCCGGAGCTGTTCCGGACCGACAGTGGCAAGCACCTGTCGAACACCTCCGACCACGACGCGCTCGTCCAGTTCCACCGCCAGTGGTACGGCGACGACAGCATCTCCCAGCCGCTCCAGAACGGCGCGCTGACCCGCTAGTTCATAAACGCGCGGCCGATCAACACGGCGTTTGCGATCACGAACACGGCGACCGAGGCGATTGCGGCCCAGCGGTCGATGCGCTTTGCACGTTCCGCCTCGGTGCGCCGCATCGCGAGCGCCAGGACGGCGGAGACGAAGATGAAGAATGCGACCAGAAGGTGGATCTGGTCGACTAGGGTAAAGGAGTCGGTCCGGCCGATCACCGACTCGCTGGCGCGCATGTTCACGACCGTCGCGAAAAGGCAGCCGACGAGCATGCTGATGCGCGAGCTGAACACCGGCGCGTCCATGAGGAACGACAGCATCACCAGCGCGAACGCGATGTACGCGACCATGATGATCTTGAAGAAGATGCCGAGGCCGTTGCGGCGGACGTCGACGAGCAGCCACGCCTCCGACCAGTGCGAGTTGGACTTCCGCGGGTCGGGATCACCGAACCGCGTGGGGTAGTCGATCGTGTGGGTCTCGAGCCGCACGCGCGTGATCCGCCAGCCGGGAATCTTCACGCGCGGATCGATGTGCGATCCGATGCCGTCCGGCACGTACCGCAGCACATTGATGTCGTCGATCACCTCGGCGATCCGGATGGCGAGCGTGTGGTGGTCGAACGGAAACTGCCGGTTGTCCCAGTCCTTATTCATCACCGCCGCGAACTCGCGGTAGCCCCAGCGGACCCCGTTCTGGTCCGCCTCGCCGGGGACGTCCGCGGTGACCGACTTCGTGTCCTGCAGCCGCAACGTCTGGATCGGATGGAGGGGCGACGCGGCGCTCGACAGCGTCCAGACCCAGACGTCGGTCGAGAACGAAGAAGTGGACGGATTCAGGTCGTTGAGCCGCATCAGATAGGCGCCGATCTTCACCTGCTCGGCGGCGTGCGCTCCCCCGGCCACCAGGATCAGCATCGCGAGAATGCAGCGGCGCATCTTCGTCACGCCTCTAACAGCTCGTCACGCTCGAGCTCGCGCAGGAGCGTGCGGCTGTCCCGGAACTGATACGCCTTCATCCCGAT
The DNA here is from genome assembly GCA_036498125.1 of Thermoanaerobaculia bacterium. GTDB lineage: Bacteria > Acidobacteriota > Thermoanaerobaculia > Gp7-AA8 > Gp7-AA8 > DASXHZ01. The sequence continues at coordinate 10,289 of DASXIH010000133.1, read as the reverse complement.
CGCGCGCGCCGCCATGACGTTCTCGACGAGATCGTCGACGAAGACGGCGTGCTGCGGGAGCGCGCCGATGACTTCCAGCGCGCGGCGGAAGATCTCAGGGTCGGGCTTCGCCACCCGAAAGCGGTGCGTGAAGATGAACCGGTCGTCGCTCCGAAACAGGGCCGCGAAGACGCGCGGGATGACCTCGGCGTGGACCTCGTTGGAGTTCGAGAGGAACGCGACGCGGTATTTCTCGCGGACGCGGTCGAGCACCTCCTCGATGCCGGCGACCGGGCCATCGAAGAAGTCGCTCCAGATGTTGTGGAGGTCGCGGATCGACCCGCGGTAGCCGGCGCGCTCGGTGAGGAACTCGTAGAACTCCCAGAACGTGGTCGCGCCGCGCTCCATGTCGCGATAGCCGCCCGCCGCCTCGAGCAGATCGATCAGCTCGTCGCGCGAAACCGCCGCCTCGCGGCAGATCCCGGCCAGCACGCGCTCGTATGCGAGCTTGATCACCGTGTTGCCGAGGTCGAACAGGAACCAGGTCTCGGAGGGCATGGCCTTCAGCAAATCACATCCGGAAGACGCCGAACCTCGGCTCTTCGATCGGCGCGTTGTACGCGATCGAGAGGCCGAGGCCGAGGTAATTGCGGGTCTCGGCGGGGTCGATGACGCCGTCGTCCCAGAGGCGCGCGGTCGAGTAGTACGGGCTCCCTTCGCTCTCGTACTTTGCGAGCACGGGATCCGCGATCTCGTGCTCCTCTTCGGCGCTCAGCTCCTTTCCGGCGCGCGCGAGCTGCTCGCGCTTGACGGTCGTCAGCACGCCGGCCGCCTGTTCGCCGCCCATGACGCTGATCCGCGCGTTCGGCCACATCCAGAGGAAGCGCGGCGAATAGGCACGGCCGCACATCCCGTAGTTCCCGGCGCCGAACGAGCCGCCGATGATGACCGTGAACTTCGGCACGGTCGCATTCGCGACGGCGTGCACCATCTTGGCGCCGTCCTTCGCGATCCCGCCGCGCTCGTACTGCTTTCCGACCATGAAGCCGGTGATGTTCTGCAGAAAGACCAGCGGAATGCGCCGTTGGTTGCAGATCTCGATGAAGTGCGTCGCCTTGAGCGCCGACTCGGAGAAGAGCACGCCGTTGTTCGCGAGGATGCCGACTTTGTAGCCGTGGATGCGCGCGAAGCCGGTGACGATGGTGGTGGCATAGCGCTCCTTGAACTCGTGGAACTTCGAGCCGTCGACGATGCGCGCGATCACCTCGCGGACGTCATACGGTTTGCGAGTGTCTTTCGGGATGACGCCGTAGAGCTCCTTCGGGTCGTACAGCGGATCCTCGGGCGCCACGCGTGTCTCCGGCTCGCGTTTGTCGAATCGGAGGTTCTCGACGATGTTGCGGACGATCGCGATCGCATCTTCGTCGTCTTCGGCGAAGAAGTCCGCGACGCCGCTGATCCTCGTGTGCACGTCCGCCCCGCCGAGCTCCTCGGCGGTCACCTCTTCGCCGGTCGCCGCCTTCACGAGTGGCGGGCCGCCGAGGAAGATCGTGCCCGTACCCTTCACGATGACCGCTTCGTCGGACATCGCGGGGACGTAGGCGCCGCCCGCGGTGCAGGAGCCCATGACGGCGGAGATCTGCGGGATCTCGCGCGCCGACATGACGGCCTGGTTGTAGAAGATGCGCCCGAAGTGCTCGCGGTCGGGGAAGACGTCTGCCTGGAGCGGCAGGAACGCGCCGCCGGAGTCGACCAGGTAGATGCATGGGAGGTTGTTCTGCAGCGCAATCTCCTGCGCGCGGAGATGCTTCTTCACCGTCATCGGGAAATACGTGCCGCCCTTCACCGTGGCGTCGTTCGCGACGATGAGGCACTCGCGCTGCTGCACCCGCCCGACGCCGGTGATCACGCCCGCCGTCGGCGCCTCATCGTCGTACATCCCATTCGCCGCGAGCGCGGACAGCTCGAGGAACGGCGTGTCCGGATCGAGCAGCGCCGCAATCCGCTCCCGCACCGGCATCTTCCCCTGCTCCCGATGCCGCTTCATGTACTTCTCCCCGCCCCCCTCGCGCGCGGCGGCAAGCCTGGCGTTCAGTTCGTCAACGACTTGCGCCAGACGATCACGGTTCGCCTGAAAGTCGGGAGAGGTGGTGTCGAGGTGTGATTCGAGCGGCTCCATCTGGAACGGGAGTCTAGCAAAGCGTCACCTAGCGATCGCCGCGCTATACTGCACCACATCCACAATTAAAGGGAGGATGTCATGCCGGCGAGGTTGATTCGCGGACTGCACCACGTGGGCCATGCGCCAGGTGGAGACGGCAAGGACTGTCCGCTTCGGCTGTGGAGGATGCAGCGGGAGGACGCTCTCTGGTGGGATGAACACGTCCAGCCGTGGATCGACGAGGTTTCCGATCGCGCCGACAACGGCTGGAACTGGCCGCGAATTTTCAGCGTTACGCGTTTGGCGGGCGAGGCGATCGGCCAAGTACCTGCGGCGTTCGTGGCAGGCGTGGAATGTGCTAGTGGCGAGGTCATACCATGTGTGATGAACCTCCTAGTCGAACGGTATCCCGATCTCCAGAATCACCATATCGACAGCGTTTTTCTCTGGTACCTGAGCCCCGCGCCGACTCGATTCTTCACCGCTGGAGCGGGTCAAAAAATTGGAACCATTCCGAAAGCGCTGATGGCGATCGGAATGGACATGACGATCACCCACAGTTACAACCTGATGCGACGTGGGCGTGTCGGATTGCATGCGTCTCCGAAAGGAGGACAGGCTCTTTTCGATTGGTATCTGAACAAGTTGAAAGGCGGCGGAATGAATTTGTTGTCGCGACAGAAGTCGCTGCCAATCGGATTCCGATGGCTCGCCGGAAACGACGGGCGGTACTTCTTCCATGACGAAAACTCGGCGCTTGATGCATCCCGGCGAATGGACGCCCTCCGTTGATGCAGCGCATAATGCAGTGATGCCGACGGGAATGAGCGTTTTTGCTGAGCTCGCGGCCAGGTACGGTGTTGATCCCCATGACGAGGAGGCGGTGGACCGTTTCTTCGAAGACACCGCTCCGGCTCTGCCGCCGAACGAGCGAGAGCAGATTTTGTCAGACCTTCTCGGCGCTGAAGGCGCGGGCGAATCTCCACGCCGAAAACGATACGCGCACGGTGCTCCCGCAGAACTCAACGGCGAACGAACGCCAATGCCTGTCCCGCTCGACGCGGTCCATCCTAAGCACGATGCCGAGGAGCTGAAAAAGATCGCGGCGGCGCTGAAGGACTGCATATCCTCATTCCTAACGCTCGCGAAGCTCGACATCATCATCGACGTCCAATCGGACGAGCAGGGACAGCTCGAGATCCGCTTAAAGGGATCGCATGCGAGGCGGCTGGAGACAGAAAAGCAAGAGATTCTCCGCGCGATCAAGTTGCTTACGGCCGACATTGTGGCGGCTCAGCCGCTTGTTGAATCAGTGCACATGGTCGTCGGCGGAAGGCATTCTGCGCAACCGCCGGCGGCACTCAATTCGCGCAGATTGGATATCTCGGTCAAGATCAAGGAAATGACGAATATCGTCGTCGAAACGATGACGGTCAACGAGGCCGCTGTTACTCTCGCCAGTTCGAACGGCAGTTTCCTCACTTTTCGCAATTCGGAGACGGGCGGCGTGTGCGTCGTATACCGCCGGGATGACCCTGACGCAGCGATAGGACTGATTCCGACCTGAGCGTAAGTAGCGCGGCGCCCTACACCTCTCCCAACCGCTCAGCGGCGAGCAGCAGCAACCGAGTGCTCCGCCGAAGCAGTCGCCGTTGACGGTGGCGATCGTCAGGCACGGCGTCCCCGCGATCGCGACAAACGTCTCCTGGCCGAGCCGCGAGAATGGGCGGCTTTTGCGAGTAAAGCGAGGACCTGCGCAAGACGTTCACGGTTCGCCTGAAAGTCGGGAGAGGTGGTGTCAAGGTGTGATTCGAGCGGCTCCATCTGCAGGGATTGTAGCTGCGGCCGAACATCCTCGGACCGAGGGATACTCTCCATGTGGACGAGCAAGGTTTCGAAATCCTGACGGAGATCGTCGGCATCGAGACGATCGCGGCGGGCACTGGCATACGGGACCTCCGCCGGCTGGTCGAAGGCTACGGCGACGGAAGATGGCGTAAGCTGAAAGGTGTTGCGACGGTGAGACTGCGCAACGGCCGCGTCACACGTGCGGAGATTCACTGGTACGAAGCACACGGAATCGGCAAGCGGGACTTCAAGATCAAGCGATATATCGAATGAGCAACACGAGCCACTCGAGATTCGTCATCTGCGTGAAAAACGCGGGGTACCTCGCCTCGCTCGAGGTCCGCAAACTCTATGAGGTGCTCGAAGACGCGGTTGCCGAGCAAGACGGCATGATTCGCGTGATCGACGAATCCGGCGAGGACTACCTCTTCCCGGGGGACATGTTCGTGGCGGCCCCCCTCCCCGCCGCAATCGAAGACGCCGTTCTTCACGCAACTGATGAATCAGCGGCTTAGTACTCCATTCGCTAAGTTCGCGCACAGAGGGGAGCGGACGTCTCGTCCGCTCATGCGCGGCGTCAGCCGCGCTGTCGCACGGCCGAGCGGACGAGACGTCCGCTCCCCTTTGGAGCGCTCCGCACTTAGGGGACGCATGCGCTCACTTCTCCTGGTCTTCTTCGTCGCGACCAGCGCGGTGGCTGCGGAGAACGATCTCTCCGTCGCGTGGATCGCGCGGACGCCGCGGATCGATTACGTGTGGAACAGTCCGAATCCGACGGTGGATGGGTGGCCGTCGGAGGGAGCGGAAGTGCAGTGGGTGGCGAACGTGCGGTGGCTCGGTGCTGATGCTTTACACGGGGTTGCGTACCGGTGGAGCGTCGACGGCGAGATCGTGAAGAGCGGGACGCTCGACTTCGGGGCCGAGAGCATCGTGCAGACGGCGCTGCCGTGGAAGTGGACGTTCACGCGTCACGAGATCGTCTTCGAGGTCAATCCGGACGGCGCGGTTCAGGAGACGAACTCGGGCAACAACGCGCTCCTCGTCTATTCGAATGCGCTGGGAGTCGGGATCTATGTCGAACGGACGTTCTGGAACGGCATCGCCGCCGATCTGAAAAAAGCGAACTTCGGCGCCAGCACGTTCGACGATTGGATGCAGCGGTTCGTTCGCCACTTCAACGAGGCGGCGCGCTACGCCATCTATCCGAGCACGCCGAATGGCGTGAACGACCGCTGGCGCATCGACGAGATCCATCTCGTCGAGGACGGAGCCCTTCCGCTCACGCCGCCGTACACCGAGGCGCGCAACTGGGGAGCTCCGCCGACGGCCGGCGACCTTTATCCGAACGTCCTGGACCACACCGTCGACATGCAGCGCGGGTTTCCAGCATCGACGGTCGGTTTCTGGACGAACGATACGGCATGGACGCTTCTCTTCGGCAACGCGACGCTTCATGAATTGGCGCATGCGCGGACGATGATCGACACGTATGCCTGGAACGTCTCGACGGCCGTCGACGAGTTGCACATGTCGTCTCCTCCCGCTCCGGTTGCGCCCTCCAATTCCCTTTACGGAGGGCACTCTCAGGGCCTGATGCACTACTCGTGGGGCCATATCGATCCCTTCACCGCGGCCGCGATGAACCAGATGACCGGCCGCCGCGCGCTTCGCGGCAATTACAACGAGCCGTGGGACCTCGGCTGGTTCCTGGACGATCTCCCCACGATGAACCGCATCCACCTGATTCGCACTGACGGCTCGGCGCTGGCGAATCGAACGGTCAGGATCTACATGCCGCGGCCGATCACGACCGCCCAGAACTACGGCATGTCCTACGGCGATCCGCCCGACGTGACGCTCACGACGGATGCGAACGGCGTCGCATCGATCCCCCGCACCGCCTTTCCGAGCCACATCTCGGCGCTCGTCGACCGGACAAACGGAACGGCAATCGCGAAGATCGATGACGGCGGTACCGGGCGATGGGCGTACATCGAATCGCTCGAGCTGAACATGGCGTACTGGCGCGGCAACCACGACGCTGCGGACCTGACCGTGATGGCCGACGCGCCGGTCTGCTCCGATTCGGTCGGAGCGTCAGCCGTGGTGCCCTCTCCCGAAGCGGTCGTCGGCACGCCGGACGTCGCGTTCCAGTTCCCGAACACGTCGGGACATCACTACGACCTCCACTGGGCGGTCGACGGCGGCGATCCGGTGACCATCGCGATGACTCCGGTCATCGGCAAGAACACCACGATCAAAACCGTCCTGACGCTGCCGCGCGGCCGGATCGTCTGGTGGTACACCGATCGCGACCCGCCTCTCTCCTGTCCGGGGATCCAGTCGGGCATCTTCGGCTTCGATCACACCGCCGGCGCGTTGTTATCGCGACGGCGATCGGTCCATCACTGACCGTACACGGCGCCGAGGTGCTCCGCGAGCAGCACCAGCTCGCGCTGACTGAGCCGCTCGCCGTGAATGATCAACTCCTTGACCATCTGGACCCTGGCCAGGTCGACGGCCGGCATCGCGGGTGGATCTCCGATGGCGTCGATGAGACCGAGGGAGAGAGCGTCGGAGGCGGATAGGACATCGTTCAGCAGAAAAAGGCGGCGGGCGGCGCGCGAGTCGATGATGCGGCGCCATCGAGACGTCCCGCCGAAGCCGGTGACGATGCCGAGCTTTGCGCCGGGGTGCGAGAAGCGCGAGCGCTCCGTCGCGAAGCGCAGGTCGAATGACAGGATGAGATCGAGCGCGCCGCCGAAGCAGTCGCCGTCGACGGCCGCAATCGTGAGGCACGGCATCCGCTCGATTGCGGCGAACGTCTCCTGCCCGAGGCGCGAGAAGTCGGCGGCTTCGGCGGTGGTGAAGCGCGCCATCTCGTTCATGTCAGCGCCGGCGGCGCGCTCGACCCGATAGATGAAGACGTCGCCGGTGAAGGCATCGACTCGTGCGCGGAGCTCGCGTAGCGCTGCCGAGGAGAGGAGGTTCGGCTTCGGGTCAGCGGGAGACGCCATGCGGCCATTATGGAGCCGGCCGCGGCGCCGGCGAGATGCACGAGCGGCAGTGCAGTCATCCCGTCGACGAACAGCGCGCCGCGTTGCCACTCGATCAACACTTTCGCCAGGAATAGCGAAGCCAGCACCACTGCAAGCCGAGGGCGGTGTTCGCCGAGGTCGAAGACCGCAAGCATCCAGAGCGCGCTGTCGATCGCGGACAGTCCGCGGTACAGCGCGACGTCGGGGCAAAGAGCCAGCAGGAAGAGCGACACCGCGAACGCGGTCGTCACGACTGCCATTGCAGAACGGACGCGGTCCCGCTGCTCGCAGATCGCGCCGAGAACCACGAACGCGAAAAGGTCGTATCCGAGCTGTGAAACCGACCAGTGGGAAAAATGGCCGGTGACGAGGCGCCACACTTCGCCGCGGAGAATCGCCCCGCGGTCGTACTGCGCGAAACCTCCCAGAGACGCGCCGGCCAGCAGGAGCGTGAGCGACGCCGTCGTCACCGTCAACCAGGGAACCCGTTTCACGATCGTTTCCTCGATCGCATCGGGACGAACAGCGCCACGGCGATCGCCAGCACCATCGCCATCGTCGACGCGTCGAACGCCCCGCCTCCGCGGATCGACTTCCCGGAGCGCGTCACGATGTCGACGTCGCTGCGCTCGCCCGACGCGACGGTCGCCTTGAACGATCCGATCTCCGTATCGAGGTTCTTCGTCAGAGCGACCATCGCCAACCGCAGCCCTTCGCCCGACTTCGATCTGAGGATGCGGTCTCCCTCGACCGGCGTCGCCATCCCGCCGATGCGGCTCGTGCCGGGCGCACGCAGCAGGAATGAGTGGCTGCGGACGTCGACGACCGCCACGTCGATCATCGTCCGCGTGTCGTTGTGATCGCCGGGGAGAACGTACGCACCAACGATGGACAAATAGAGGATCGAGAGCGCGGTCGGATCGCTGTACTGGATCTGATCGACCGAGACCAGCGCGACGACGTCGACGTTCATCAGCCGGGCGACCTGCTCGAGATTTTCGTAGCCGCCGCGCGGCTGGAGATAAGCCGATGGAATGACCTGGATCTGCTCGACCCAGTCGCGTCCGACGAAAGCCTTGCGGACGATACCGAGGAGTTGCTGCTCCTGCTGAGGATCGACCGTCTGCAGCTCCCCCGGCACGAACGCGATGCCGACTCTCAGCGGGAGTTGCAGCCGGGCGGCGGTGCGCGGAGGCGAAGGCATACGGCCGGGGAAGAGATAGTCGACGAGGCTGCTGCGGTAGTGCCTGCGTTGCGGAACGTTGAAGAAGGCGCAGCCACAGCACAGGACCAGAAAGAAGAGAGCGATTCGGTTGCGCATTGGGAGGTTCCTTTCAGGCTCCCCCATATCGCAGCGAAAGTGCCACCGCTCGGCTCGTTATAAATCAACGACTTACGTAAACTACCTCATAACCAGAACGTGCAACCCATGTACACTGAGTGCATCCAATGTCCACACCTGAGCAAAGGCGCCTCGCCGGCGCGATCGGGTCGCTCGCGTACGAAAACCCCTTCCTCCCGTCGCGAATCGAAGCGGAGCGGGAGATTCTCGGAGAGGCGTTCGTCGCCGACACGGCGGTCTGGAGCCGCGACCTCCGGCAGGCGTCGCGGCCGAACATCGCCGCGATCGCCGACCGCGCCGAAACGCTGGCGCGGGAGCTGCGCGGCCTCCGCTCGCCGCTCTACGAAGACCTCGTCACCTACGTCCTGTACGAGCGTTACTCCGACCGGCTCGCCGATCTGGCGGCGCGCGAGACGAACGATCGCGTCGCTTTCTACGACGATTTCGCCGCCGACGCGCGCGATTTCCTCGACGAGCCGCCCGACCTCGCTCACCTCTTCGCCTGCCTCTATCAGGTGCGGCGCGCCTTCCTGCACACCTTCACCTACCTGATCGGCACGTCGATGCGCGCCGCGCAACTGCGCGCCGACGTCTGGAACTCGATCTTCACGCGCGACCTGCGGCGCTACCGCCGCTCGCTCTTCGGCCGCATGAACGACATCACGACGCTGATCGTCGGCCCGACCGGCACCGGGAAGGAGCTGGTGGCGCAAGCGATCGCGCTTTCGCGTTACATCCCATTCGACGAGCGCACACGCCGCTTCGCCGCCGCCGGCCCGACCCTCTTCGCCGGTCTCAATCTCTCCGCGATGTCGCCATCGCTGATCGAGTCGGAGTTGTTCGGCCACCGCAAAGGCGCATTCACCGGTGCGCTGGCCGACCGCGAGGGATGGCTGGAGGCGTGCAGCGCTTCCGGCACCGTCTTTCTCGACGAAGTCGGCGAGCTCGATCCATCGATTCAGGTCAAGCTCCTTCGCGTCCTCCAAACGCGTTCGTTCCAACGGCTCGGAGACACCGCGACGCGCCATTTCGCCGGCAAGATCATCGCCGCGACCAATCGCGACCTCGCGGCGACCGGCGACTTCCGGCGCGACTTCTATTACCGCCTCTGCTCCGACGTCATCACGACGCCCTCGCTGCGCGAGCAGCTCGGAGAAACCGGCGACGAGCTACGCCACCTCGTCCTGCACGTCGCCACCACCGTCGCCGGCCCCGAAGAAGCGGAGACGATCGCCGGCGACGTCATGCGCGTCATCGCCAGGCGGCTCGGACCCGACTATCCGTGGAGCGGGAACTTCCGCGAGCTCGAGCAGTGCGTCCGCAGCGTGGTGGTGCGCGGCGACTACTCACCGTCGCCCGTTGCGCTGCGCGAGCCCGCCGTGCTCGACGGCAGCATGTCCGAGCAACAGCTTCTCCGCTGGTACACGAACCTCGTCTACAAGCAGACCGGGAGTTACCAGGAGGTCGCGCGCCGCCTCGGCATCGATCGCCGCACCGTCAGTGCGCGACTGCGTTCCGAATCGCCTCGACCGCGGTAGTGGTCGGCGTCCCGGGGAGGAAGATCTCCCGGATTCCCAGCTCCTTCAGACGCGGGATGTCCTGCTCCGGAATGATGCCGCCGGCGAAGACGATGACGTCATCCGCCCCCTCCTCCTTCAGCATCCGCATGATCTCGGGGAAGAGGACGTTGTGCGCGCCGGAGAGGATGGAGAGGCCGATGGCGTCGACGTCCTCCTGGACCGCCGCGGCGACGATCTGCTCGGGCGTCTGGCGCAGGCCGGTGTAGATCACTTCCATGCCGGCGTCGCGGAGCGCGCGCGCGATGATCTTCGCCCCGCGGTCGTGGCCGTCGAGGCCGGGCTTGGCCACCACGACGCGAATCTTGTTCTGGGAGGCGGGGGCGGACATGCGGGGGGCGCGG
>DASXIH010000132.1:0-3963 GCA_036498125.1 Thermoanaerobaculia bacterium | reverse complement strand
CATCCGCATACTCCCCGCGAGCGCCGCGATTCGAGCCACAAAACACGCAGATTCGTTGCATCAGGGAAATCATAAGGGGAGCGGACGTCTCGTCCGCTCATGCGCGGCGTCAGCCGCGCTATCGCGCGGCATGAGCGGACGAGACGTCCGCTCCCCTTTAGCAAGGGTTCTCACGACGCGCGACGACACTTCGCTCTTGCGGTGCAGCGTCTCGTGCCGGCGATAGCGTGACATCGTCAACGTGAAGCAACCCTTCGCCGGAGCGGCGCAGTGTTTCGGGTGATGTGCAGCAAGCCTTCGTCGTAGCGGCACAGTGTTTCGGTGACGTGCAGCAAGCCTTCGTTGTAGCGGCGCAGTGTTTCGGGTGACTTGCAGCAACCTCTCGCCGGAGCGCGGCAGCGTTTCGATCGAGCGGAGCAATCTTTCGCCGGAGCGCTGCAGTCCTATCGGTGGTGCGCGGCAATCCTCCGGCGAGGCGCGACCGTGTACGGATGACGCGAAGCATTGCTCCACAGGCGCGAAGTACCTGCACGGGCGCGGCGAAGCAGTGTGTCGAGCCAGCGTTGGACGTGCAGCGCTCCAGCGAAGTGCTGTGTCGAGGCAACGTTGGACCTGCAGCGCTCCAGCGAAGTGCTGTGTCGGGTGAGCGTTGGACGTGCAACGCTCCAGCGAAGCATCGTGTCGAGCCAGCGTTGGAGGTGCAGCGCTGGAGCGAAACGGTGTGTCGAGCCAGCGTTGCACGTGCAGCGGTGGAGCGAAACAGTGGTGCGGGGGCTAAGAACCGGCGTGACTCAGCTTCGGTAACACGCGGCGCGCGAGCATTTTCGCGCGCTCGACCTTGAGCTCCTGTGTACCGATGCCGCCGAGGGAGATGCGCAGGATCGTGTCGCCGGTGAGGACGTAAAGTGCGCCGCTGACGCGGTTTCCGGTCCAGATGGCGTCTTCGCCGAGGTCCTTCACTTCGACGCCGTGCGTCTCGTTTTCGCCTTCTTCGCCCTTTCCCTTCTCCTTCTCCTTCGCTTCGAACTGCTTCTCCCACAGCTCGTGCGTCGCGCGCGGCGACCCGGCGCGGGTGAGCTCCAGCGTGACCGACCGCGACGCCTCGGGGAGCCGGAAGTAGCACTGCGAGACGGTGACGCCGCCGGACGTTTTTACCGACTTCGTCGCATCGAGGTAGACGTTTCCCTGCGCCTGCTCCACGTCGGAAACCGTCAGGAGCGTGCAGGGGTCGGGGAGCGGCTTCGACGTCGCGCATCCCAGGCAAGCTGTTACTGCAACCAAACAAAGCCACTTAACGCACTGCTGACGCATTCGTGTCTTCCTTCCTGGTAAAAGTTGGCACGGTAGTAGTAACACTACCATTTCCGGTTACCGACCGATTGTAATGAGAGAGGGAAGAGAAAAATGAAGAAAGGCCGCCCATATCTCTGGTTCGCGATTGCTGTATTCGCGTTGACCCTGACCCCCGCGTTCGCTGCGACACCGAGCAGCGGGACGCTTCTCCCGAGCGCAGGCTCCTCCGCATCGTGGGACGGATTCACCGGCCCCGCGTACTCCAACGACCAACTGACGCAGACGAGCACCGGCGATGCGAACTGCACCGACGGCACCAACTGCGACTCGTTCACGCTGAAGCTCGCGCCGGGAGACTACACCGGATTGCGGGTGAGATTCGCCGCTACCTGGACGCTCCCGACCGACGACTATGACGTCTACGTCCACTCGGCCAGCAACAGCGGTCCGCTGGTCTCGAAGTCCGCCAGCGGCCCTCCGTCGACGACGGAGACGAACGTGTTCGACGTCAACGGCAAGGTCACGGCAGGCGTCAACGACACCTACACCGTCCATGTCGTCTACTTCACCGTCGGACCGCTCGACGCGTACCACGGCGTGGTGAGCGTCGAGAAGATCCCCGCCACGCTGGTCCGCACCCCGATCTACGTCTGGGGCAAGAAGACCAATCTCAAATTCAGCAAGTCGCACACGCTTTACGGCAGCGGGACGGCGAGCGGCTCGGAGCCGAGCATCCGCGTCGACTACACCGGCAACGCGTACGTGGGCTCCATCCGCGGCGTGCCGGGCGGCAATGATCTCTGGCGCTTCGACCTCAACCCGAGCAGCCCGACGTTCGACCCGTTCCTCCGCGCCGCGATCGCGCACATCGACGCGGGCGGCAACGTCACGAATCCCGCTTACAAGGGACAGCCCGACGCCACGAGCCCCGATCCGACGGTCGTGAACACGGCCGGCGACGGCGGCGGCGACATGGACATCGCGGTCGGCTTCAAGCCGTCGGTGATGCGCCCGAGCGGGCCCCCGGTGCTCGCGACGACGAGTCTCGTCGCGGCCGACATCTCGTCGCAGCGTTCGTTCGACCGCGGCGACTCGTACGACCGCAATCCCGACGCGAACATCACCGTCCCCGTCGACGACCGCAACTGGATGGAGTTCTACGGCGGCGACACGGTCTATCTCGCGTACCGAGAGTTCACCGGCCTCGTCGCGACGTCGAAGTTCTACATCAACCGCTCCGACGACGGCGGCTTCACCTACGGCCCCGCCGTTCTCGCCGCCCTCGGCGGCAACACGACCGGCAACATCGCGGTCGACCAGGCGAACGGCACGGTCTACTTCACCTACCAGGGCACCGACGCGAACACGGTGATGGTCACCGTTGGCCATCCGCCGGCGCCGGGCATCCAGCCGATCGAATACAACACGCACATCGCGGCGACCGGCACCTCCGGCACGATCGCGGCGCTCTTCCCGTGCGTCAAAGTCGCGAAGGACGGCACGGTCTACGTCGTCTACTCCGACGGCGGCAACGGCATCTTCCTCGCGAGCTCGCGCGACCAGGGGAACACCTGGTCGGTGCCGGTGCGCGTCAGCGATCCGGTCTCGAAGACGTCGCTCTTCCCGTGGATGACGACGGGCGATCAGCCGGGCGCGGTCGCCATCACGTGGTTCGGCAACAGCACCGCCGGCAGTGAAGACGGTCAGGGCCTGAACAACGACGCCGCGAACTGGCAGGTCTACTTCGCGCAGTCGTTCGACGCCACGGCGACGAATCCGACGTTCAACGAAGCGATCGCCAGCGATCACATCGTCCACGCCGCGAACATCTCCCTCGGCGGCTTCGGCGGCACTGCGAACCGCAATCTCGGCGACTTCTTCCAGCTCGCAACCGATCCGCAGGGCCTCGCGATGATCACCTTCGCCGACGACTCGAATGACTTCGCCGGCAACGCGTACGTGATCCATCAGACCGGCGGCTACAGCCTGAACACCGGCAAGCGTCTCGACCTCGGCGACGACAAGACGTCGACGGCGGTCGACCCTTCGGCGCCGCAGGTGGTCGACGGACTCCACGACGCGCAGATCCGCACCGGCGCGCCGACGGAAGTGCACATCGACAGTCCGGCCGACATTCTCAACATCCGCTATGGCTGTCAGGCGGTCGGCACCAACACGCTCATCGCCGCGACGATGAAGCTCAGCGGCCTCACGTTCGTTCCTCCGAACGGCGTGTGGCGCATGCACTTCACCAGCAATCCGACGAAGCCGGGGATCTCCGATCGCGGCGACCAGTGGTTCCTCGAAGCCGACAGCGACGCGCAAGGCAACTGGACGTTCTCGTACGGCTCGGCGCTCCGCACCGGCGCCGGCGGCTTCCAATACAACATCCTCGGGCCGGCCGACGTTGGCCGCTTCGATACGAACAACGGGACCGTCACGATGGCGGTTGATGTCGCAAAACTGAACGCCGTCGCCACCCACGGCCCGATCAAGAGTGGCAGCACTCTGGTCGGCCTGCGCGGCAGCGCCCGCGCGATCTACACGGTGGTGGATGGAGGCGCCGCGGCAGTCGGCGTTGGGGTCGTCGACTCGACGCGTGGCGGCACGTCGTACACAGTCGGTAACTGTTCGGCGGCGTTGCCGTAGTTACCACCCTCTCTCTCCGCA
>DASXIH010000131.1:0-3772 GCA_036498125.1 Thermoanaerobaculia bacterium | reverse complement strand
ACGTGCGAGATCCCCTTCGCCGTGATGATGTGCGGCTTCACGCCGGTGATGTCGTTGCCGTGAAAGTGCACCGTGCCTTGCTTCGGCTTGAGCAGGCCCGAGATCGTGCGGAGCGTCGTCGTCTTCCCGGCGCCGTTCGCGCCGATGAGCGTGACGATCTCCCCCTCGTTCACTTCGAGGTCGATGCCGTGCAGCGCCTCGATCTCGCCGTAGGCGACGCGGAGCTGGCTGACGGAGAGGAGCGCCGTCATGCCTGCGCCGCCTGCGGGTCGCCGAGGTACGCCTCGACGACGGTCGGATTCGCGCGCACCTCGGCGGGCGTCCCCTGCGCGATGACTTTGCCGAAGTTGAGGACGAGGATCCGCTCGCAGATCCCCATCACCAGCTCCATGTTGTGCTCGATGAGGAGGATCGCGATGTCGAAGCGGTCGCGGATGCCGTGGATGGTCTCCATCAGGTCGAGCGTCTCGCGGTCATTCAGACCGGCCGCCGGCTCGTCGAGGAGGAGCAGGCGTGGACGGGCGGCGAGCGCTCGCGCGATCTCGAGCCGCCGCTGATCACCGTACGGGAGGTTCTTCGCGTAGACCTGCGCGCGGTCGCGGAGGCCGAAGATCTCCAGGAGCTTCAGTGTGTCTTCCTCTGCTGCGTCTTCCGTTGCGCTGAAACGGTTCGTGTGCAGGACCGCCGCGGTCGCGGAATACTTGTAGTGAATGTGACCGCCGATCTTCACGTTCTCGAGGACGGTGAGGTCCTTGAAGAGCCGGATGTTCTGGAACGTGCGCGCGATGCCGAGGGCCGTGATCTCGTTCGCCTTCATGTGGACGGTCGGCGTCCCGTTGATGTGGATCGCCCCCTGCGTCGGCTTGTAGACGCCGGTCAGCAGGTTGAAGATGGTCGTCTTGCCGGCGCCGTTCGGTCCGATCAATCCGACCAGCTCATGCGGCCGGATCTGCAGGTTGAAGTTGTCGACCGCCGTCAGTCCGCCGAAGCGGATCGTGACGTCGCTGGCGTCGAGCAGTGGCGCGTCGGCGTTCATTCGACTTCGTTCTGAGGTTCGACGTCTTTGCGGCGGGAGAGGACTTCCCACAGCTCGCGGCGTCCGAGGAGGCCTTGCGGGCGCGTGAGCATGAGGGTGATCAACATCAGGGAGTAGATGACCATGCGCGGGTCTTTGCCGCCCGGCATGTAGTCCTTCACGGCACGCAGCCCCTCGGGGAGGAACGTCAGGATGATCGCGGCGAGAATCGAGCCGCTGATGGAGCCGAGGCCGCCGAGGACCACCATCGCCACGACCTCGAACGACTTGATGAACATGAACATCGTCGGGTTCAGGTACATCATGAAGTGCGCGAACAGCCCGCCCGCGACGCCCGCCAGGAACGAGCCGATGACGAACGCCTTCACCTTGTACTTCGTGGTGTCGACGCCCATCGCCTCGGCGGCAATCTCGTCTTCGCGGACGGAGAGGAACGCCCGTCCGACGGACGATTTCACGAGCCGCCACGAGATCAGCACGGTCAGGAAGGCGAAGAAGTAGACCCAGAAGAAGTCGGCCCACTTCGGGATCCCGGAGAGCCCGCGCGCGGCGCCGATTTTGTCGATGTTGAGGATGAGGACGCGGATGATCTCGCCGAATCCGAGGGTGACGATCGCGAGGTAGTCGCCGCGGAGCCGCAGCGACGGCTGTCCGACGAGAAACCCGGCCACCGCGGCGAGCCCGCCCCCGAGGAGCACGGACAACAGCAGAAACCCGTTCTGCGCCGCGAACTGCTGCGAGCCCTCGGGCATCTTGTCGACGATGGGAGCGAAGTAGAAGAAGGTCAGAAACGCGGAGAAATACGCGCCGACCGCCATGAAGCCGGCGTGCCCGAGGGAGAACTGTCCCGCGTGGCCGTTGATGATGTTCAGCGACACCGCGAGGATCACGTTGATCCCCATGAGCACGATGACGCGCTTGTAGTACGCCATCCCGCCGATCGGAATGCGATCGAGGCCGTAGCCGACGCCGAGCAGCACGACGATCGCGAGCGCGAGACCTGCGAGGTCGCGGAGCCACCATGGCCAACTCATGGTCCAGCGGCTCACACCTTCTCCGATTCGTACTTTCCGAACAGGCCGCTGGGCCGGAACAAAAGGATCGCGATCAGGATGACGAACGCGATCGCGTCGCGGTAGTTGGAGAAGCTGCTGCCGCCGACGAACGCCTCGACGATCCCGATGATCAGTCCGCCCACCACCGCCCCCGGCACGTTGCCGATCCCGCCGAGGACCGCGGCGACGAATGCCTTGAGCCCCGGCATGATGCCCATCAGCGGATCGATCTTCGGGTACGAGAGGCCGTAGAGGATGCCGGCCACCGCCGCGAGCACCGAGCCGATGATGAATGTGATGGAGATGATGCGATCGGTCGGAATCCCCATCAGCGAGGCCGTCTCGAAGTGGAACGAGACGGCGCGCATGGCGCGGCCGAATTTGGTGCCGTAGATGATGTACTGCAGCAGCCCCATGAAGACGAGCGCGACGCCGAGAACGATGAGCTGGTAGTTCGTCGTGACGATGCTGCCGAGGTGGAGGATGTGCTTCGGAATGAGCGTCGGGAAGAACTTCGGATCGGGACCGAAGACGAACTGGCCGCCGTACTCGAGGAAGAACGAGACGCCGATCGCGGTGATCAGCGACGCGATGCGCGGGGCGTTGCGGAGCGGACGGTAGGCGATCCGCTCGTTGAGGTAGCCGAAGACGCCGCAGACCACCATCGCCAGCAGCATGATGGCGCCGGCGACGAAGAGCGTCGGCGCGTCGCCCTGGCCGTGAACATGCGCGGCAGCCCATCGGCCGGAGTAGTAGCCGACGAAGCTGCCGAGCATGAAGACGTCCCCGTGCGCGAAGTTGATCAGCTTCAGGATGCCGTACACCATCGTGTAGCCGAGGGCGATCAGCGCATAGATCGACCCCGCGGCAATCCCGTTGAGCAGGTTCTGGAGAAGGATCTGCACTAGTGAGTTGCTGTTGCTGCTCCCGTAGCGTTCTTCTGCGGGTCGACGGTCGCCTTCAGAGTGAGCTGGCCGCCCTTGACTTCTTCGATTACGAGCTTCTTGCCAACGGCGTTCCGGTCGGGACCGATGTTGATCGTGCCGGTGACGCCCTGGAAGTTCTTCGTCGCGGCGATGGCGTCGCGGATGTCGCTTCCCTTGGTCGACTTCGCGCGCTTGAGCGAGTCGGCTAGGACGCGCGCCGCGTCATAGGCGAGCGCCGCCATGCCGTCAGGCGTGGAGCCGAAACGGTCTTTGTACTTCTGCACGAACTCGTGCACCAACGGCGTCGGGTCGCCGTAAAAGTAGTGGTTCGAGTAGTAGGAGCCTTCGAGCGCCTTGCCGCCGATCTCGATCAGCTTCGGCGACTCCCAGCCGTCGCCGCCGACGAGCGGGGCGTTGAGGCCGAGGTCGTGTGACTGCTGCGCGATCTGGCCGATGTCGGTGTAGTAGCCCGGCACGAACAGGATCTGCGGGTTGGAGGCCTTGACGCTCGTGAGCTGCGCGCGGAAGTCGCTGTCGCCGTTCGCGTAGCTGGCCCGCGCCACGATCTTGCCGCCGCCCGCCGTGAAGCGCTCCTCGAAGAAGTGGCCGAGGCCCTGCGAGTAGTCGCTCTTGACGTCGGTGAGCAGCGCCGCGTTCCTGATGCCCTCGCTCAGGACGTAGTCGGCGAGCGAGTGACCCTGGTAGTCGTCGGTGTAGCAGGTCCGGAAGATGTAGTCGCCCTTCTTGGTGATCTC
>DASXIH010000130.1:0-5502 GCA_036498125.1 Thermoanaerobaculia bacterium | reverse complement strand
CTTGTGCGACGAAATCTGGTGGACCATGAACGCGATCGCCATCGCCGCGACGGCGAATCCGACCATGTGCTGCGTCTTGAGCTGACGGAAGGACCGCCAGAGGAAGACGGCGGCGAAGACGGCGATGAAGTAGACAGCCTTACGGCGTCCGCTGATGATCGCGTTGAAGCAGCCCCACGATGCGAGGAGGCTCCACCAAAGCGCCGACCGCCGGATTCCGGCGCGAACGACCATCGCGATCGCGACGCAAGCCAGCGTCGCGGCGTGCCACGCCATGATGTCGGGAGCGCGGTAGAAGCCGGAGAGCATGCGGATCTCCATGCCGGGGAGGTAGCGCAGATAGTCGCCCGTCTGCTTCACCATGCCGAGGGCCCGCCAGTCGAAGCGGAGATACTCGAAGACCGTTCCGATGAGCGCGATCGAGGTCACGACGGAGTAGAAGGTGACGAATCGGTACAGCGTCTCTTCGCGGTCGAGGTAGATGTAGCCGATGAGCACCGCCGGAAGCGGCGCGAGATAGATGAAGAGGCTGATCATCGGCACGCGCCACTGGCTGACGCCGTTGGTGATGAGACCGTTCATCGCGGCCAGCACGATGAAGAAGAACGTCAGTCCGAACGCTGCCCAAATCGCCGAGAAGCGTTTCGAAAATTCGCCGAGCGCCCGCTGCAGCCGCGACTGCGTCGCGATGATGAGCGCGACGTAGACGAGGATCACGCTCATCGTCATCGCCACCGGCGTTCCCGGTGTCAGCTTGCGCACGGGGTCCTGCAGCACGCCGGTCAGTAGGAGCAACGGTAATCCGCGCCGCCAATCGGTCATGGTCAGGATTCCGGCCAGGGCCAAATAGGCGAGGAAAAGGATCGCGATCATCGGTGTGTCAGGAGCAAGATCATCACGGCGCGAAAGATTCCCGCCGCGCCAGCCGCCGCGCCAGGATGAGCCCCCGAATCTCGGCGATCGCCTTCATCGGAATCGCGACCGGATGGGCCAGCGTGTAGCGCGTGAATACGTTCTGCCGGAAACGTCGCGCCGCGTACGGCCAGAACGAGGGGACGTGCTTCATCGCGAAAAGGTAGTCGCCTGTTGAGTGTGTCGGCGCGGGCGTCCGGCGCGGATCTCCGTGCGAGCGGACGCCGCCCGTCGGGAGCTTGAGGTGACGGATCTTCGCCGCAGGCTCGAAACGGATGCGGCCGCCTGCCGCGATCACGCGGCGGGCGAAGTCGCTTTCGAACCGGTAGGCGGCGTAGAGGAAGCGCTCGTCGAAGCCGCCGATCGAAAGCGCTCGTTCGCGCACGACCGAAAGGTTGCCCGCCATGACGTTCTCGACGTCTGTAGCGACGTCGTGGCTGAACGGGAAGTCGAGGTCCCGCACCGCCCCGCGATGCAGGTGGCTCTCCTCGAAGTGCCGCTCCTCTTCGCCGGGCTGAAGCACCTGCCCGACGACCGCCCAGATGCCGTCGCCATTCGCGCGCAGATGCACCCCTGCGAGCGCGGAGTCGGGGATGAGGTCGTCATCGAGGAAGAGCACGACCGGCTGGCTCGCGATGCGGAGCGCATGGTTCATGGCGGCGGGAACGGACGGTTGGCAGAGCCGTTCCCATCGGATCTGCCCGGCACGCGCCCACGTTTCCAATTTCGCGGCGATCTCCGGCGGGTGAGCCGGCGTCTGGTCGACGATCACGATCTCGTCCGCCTTCGGTTCGAGCGCGAGCAGCCGCTCGATCGTCTCCACGAGGATCGCTCCGCGGTTGTACGTCGGAATGGCAACCGTGATCCCGCTCATCGCGTCTTCACCCATGCAAGCATCTGTTGCACGCCGCGAACGCCGCGGGCGAAGTCCCAGTCCGCAATGATCTCCCGCGACCGCCGGCTCATCGTTGCGCGGAGCGCATCCTTGCCGACGAGCGTGTCGAGCGCATCGCGGAGCGCGACGGGGTCTCCGGCCGGATAGACGAACGCGTTGTCGTTCTCCTGGACGATGTCGCCGATGGAGCCGCAGCGGTTGGTGACGATGACCGGGAGGCCGCACGCCATCGCTTCGTTGATCACCGCTCCGCGCGGCTCGTAGACGGACGGCAGCACGAAGACGTCGCTCATCGCGTAGTGGCCGGGGATCTCGCGCTGATTGATGAAACCGATGAAGTGGACGTCCTCGATGCGATGCTCGCCAACGTATGTTTCGAGCTCGCCGCGCAGCTCTCCGTCTCCCATGAAGACGAGCGCCGCGCGGCCGCGGTGCGCCATTGCTTCGAACGCGCGGAGCAGCGTCATCGGGTCCTTGCGCGGGACCAGCTTCGCCGAAAAGAGGATGACGACCTTGTCCGGCGCAATGCCATAGCGCTCGCGGAGCCCGGCCGCCGATGCCGCGGCGAATCGGTCGTTGTCGACGGCCCAGGGGAGGAGAAAGAAGGTTCGTTCGTCGCCGCCGTAGTGGCGGTAGTACTCGCCGTTGAGCTTCCCGGAGGTCATGAAGCCGGTCGCACGCGCGAAGACCCGCCGCAGGAACCACGCGCGCACTTTCGCCCGGAACGTCCGCTCGGGAGGCGGGAAGCTGCTGTCGCCGTACAAGAAGAACGGCGTTCGCGTGATCCAGCACGCGGCCATACCGAGGAGCGCGGTGACGGCGCCCCAGCCGAACATGAAGATCACGGCGTCGTAGCGGCCTCGAATGAGCGCCGGAACGATGCCGGGGTTGATGAGACGCAGGTAGCCGGCATCGCTGTCGCGCGCGAGGTTGCGCAGGAAACGGTATCGGTACCCCTGCAGCAGATCGATGTCCCACGCGAGCGTGGTCTTCATGTCCTCGTCGCGGTACGTCTCGGCGCCGGCTCGCGAGCAGTAGAGGACCGTCAGGTCGACGTCCGGCGCCTGCGCGAGGAGCCGGAAGAACGGGTCCTGATACTGGATGACGTGCGACGCGACGATCGCGAGCCGGTTCATGACCGCGACCCGATCACCCGCGCCGGCACCCCCGCGACGATCGCATACGGCGGAACGTCCTTCGTCACGACCGCGCCCGCACCGACGATCGCGCCGTCGCCGACGGTGACGCCGGCCAGCACCACGGCATGCGCGCCGATCCACGCGTCGGCGCCGATGACGACCGGTGCCGCGCGGCTGCCTTGTTCGTCGAGCCGTTGCGCCCTGGCGTGATTGTGCGTGTGATCGGTAATGAAAACGTTCGGAGCGAGCAGCGTGTGCGCTCCGATCGTCACTGACTCGACGACGTCGATCTCGCATCCGCGGCCGATGAATGCGAAGTCGCCGACGGTCAACGAGCCGCCGATCGTCTTGAGAAAGACGTCGTGCTCGATCTCGACGCGCGAGCCGAGGCGGAGAGACTTGGCGCGGAAGACGACGAGCCGTCTGCCGATCGACGTCTTCGCGCCGATTCGCGCACCGCGCAGGCGTAGGAGCGCCGCGTGGAGCCGGCCGGCGACGAGACGCAACATCACTCCGGCCTCCGCAGGATGATGCAGAGGTGATGCGCCAGCTTCTTCGGCGCGATCTTCAGCGTGAGGCGGTCGAGTGCGCGCAGAACCGTCACCGGCACGAACGCGTGGATGAATCGGAAGAAGACGTGCCCTGAAATCCACGGAGTCTCGAACCACGAGACTTCGACGACTTCCAGTTTCGCTTCGCGTGCCGCCGCCCGGAGCTCGTCGGGGGTATACGCGAAGAAGTGATCGCCGCCGCCGGCCGAGAACTGTTTGTGCTCGTGCTGTTTGGGGTCGCCGAGCTCCGTGTAGCTCGGCAGTCCGGCGCGGATGTAGTCGTGATTCGGCGTCGTGATGACGACGATCCCGCCCGGTCTGGCGTACTGCGCGAGCGTCCGCATGAACGCCGCCGGATAGACGAGGTGCTCGATGATCTGGTTGCCGAAGACGAGGTCGAACGTGCCGAGCGGAGGATTGTCGAAGACGTTCGCCGCGAGGAATGAGATGTCGCCTTTCTCGTATCGCGTCTGCGCGTAGTCGAGGAAGTTCTGCCGGATGTCGACCGCCGTCACGGTCCTGCCTTCCTCGGCGAGCAGCATCGCCAGGGTCGCCTGCGCACAGCCGACGTCGAGCACCGACTCCGCGCGGAACCGCCGCACGAGACCGCGGTAGAAATCGAGCTGGTTCTGGTACGAGTTGTAGGAATGCCGCTCGATGTTCGGATCCCACATCTCGCGCATGTCGTTGCGCCAGATCTCCTGCACCTCGGCGGGCCAGTCGGGGTCGCGGACGGGTCGTTTCATCGCGTCGTGAGCAGCCGTACCCAGGCGCGGAGGTGGAGCGGATTCGCTTTGACCGCCTGCCGCGCGTAGTGCCGCCAGCGGGGATTGCCCGCGTTCTTCAACGCCATTGCGAGAAAGTAGAGGCCGTCCGCATTCGATGTCCCGCGCGCCTTGCCAGCCGGTGCAATCTCGCTCGCTCGCTGCAGCAACGCCGCCCGCTCCGCCTCCGGCGAGTCGCGCAATGCGATCGCGATCCGTGCTGACTCGACCTGATGTTCGCGATGCCTGGCGCTGATCGCGTTCGGCTCGAAACGTGCCTCGTACAGCACCTCGGGGACGAACTCGATGGATCCACGCTGCGCCATCCGCAGCCAGAGGTCGAGGTCCTGCGCGAATCGGAACTGCGGCCGGTAGCCGCCTGCATCGAAGTAGACGTCGCGTCGGAACATCGCGGTTCCATGATGCGTGAGACCTCGAATCGAGTCCACGCGATCGTGCAGAAGACTCTGCCGCACTGCGTCGCCGTCCGACGAGACGACGTAGAGCTTCTCGGCCTCGGGGCCGACAACTTGAGTGCTGCACGACGCGAGGACAAT
This sequence comes from Thermoanaerobaculia bacterium, assembly GCA_036498125.1. Lineage (GTDB taxonomy): Bacteria > Acidobacteriota > Thermoanaerobaculia > Gp7-AA8 > Gp7-AA8 > DASXHZ01. The sequence continues at coordinate 684 of DASXIH010000130.1, read as the reverse complement.
GTCGTTCCGGCTCGTGATGAGGTCGAGTTGTTTGCGCAAGCGGTCGGGGTGCGAACGATCGCCGCAGTCGTGGCGTGCGATGAATGGTGCGCGTGCTGCCTGACAGCCGTTGATCAGCGATCGCGTCAAGCCGAGGTTCTGCTGATGGATGACCCGCAAGCCCGGGGTCGCGTCGAGGATCGCGGCCGTCTCGTCCGTCGAGCCGTCGTCGATGACGATGGCCTCGAAGTCGACGTCGCGCTGCCCGAGGATGGAGTCGAGCGTTTCGCGAAGAGTGGCCGCGCCGTTGTAGACGCTCATCACGACCGACACATCGCTCATTCGCGGGTCCTGAGCCGTTCCAGTGCTTCCGCGACGTTTCCCGCACTGCGCAATCCGATGATCTTCGCGACGAAGTTGTAGGCGCGGACGTCGCGTGCGGCGCTGATTTTCACGGCCGCCGCGAGGAGCTGGCGCGACTCGTCGCGGAATCCGGCCGCACCGCACTGACGCGCCAGGTGGAAGAGGTCGCGGCTGAAGAACTGCATCTCCGGCGACGAGCGTGAAATGTCCGCGGCCGCCGCATGCTGCAGCATGAGGAGATGCGCGTGCGCACGATCGCGAAGGGTCGCCTCGCCGCGTCCCGAGATCCGGTCTTCGAGGCCGATACGCACCTCGCAGATCCAGTCGGCGACGTAGGCGAGC
>DASXIH010000129.1:0-8401 GCA_036498125.1 Thermoanaerobaculia bacterium | reverse complement strand
ACCAGCGCGAGTTCCTGGAGCGTGGCATCGACTACCTCCGCCCCCTCGTCCTCCGTGATGTGGCCGACGACATCCAGATGCACGAATCGACCGTCTCGCGCGTCGTCTCCAACAAGTACATGCACACGCCGCGGGGCCTGTTCCTGATGAAGTACTTCTTCCACAGCGGCATTGACTCCGATACCGGCGAAGACATCTCGAGCCTGACGGTGAAGAAGAAGATCCAGAGCTACATCCAGGCCGAAGATCCGCGCAAGCCCCTGAGCGATTCCAAGATCATGAAGATTCTCAATGACGAGGGCATAAACATTGCGCGGCGTACGGTGGCGAAGTACAGAGACGAACTGAACATCCCGTCCTCGACCGATCGCAAGCAGATTTTCTAGACGTAGCCCGTCCTACGTTATGAGGTGAAGATCATCATGGCCACGGAAATCACCGGCCGCAACTTCGAAGTCACTCCCGACCTCCGCAAGCTTCTCGAAACCAAGATCGCGAAAGTCCAGGAACGCCTCTTCGACGACGTCATCGACATCCGGTGCGTCCTGCAGGTGCAGAAGTACCGCAACATCTGCGAGATCCTGATCGTCGGAAAAGAGCACGACGTCAAGGCCGTGCAGGAGTCCGACGAGTCGATGCAGGACGCGATCAATCTCGCGCTCGACCATCTGAAGCGTCAGGCGCAGAAGAACCGCAAGAAGATCCGCGACCACCATCGCAAGGACGGCAACAGCGTCAAGGCGCAGGTGACGGAGTGGAACGTCCAGGTCCTCGAGCCGGGCAACTTGCGCGAGACCGGCGACCACAACCGCCCGCGCATCATCAAGACCAACAACCTGCCGATCCGGCCGATGTCGATCGAAGAGGCCGCCCTGCGGCTCGATGACTCGAAGAACGAGTTCATCGTCTTCCGCGACCTCGACACCGACAAGGTCTCGGTGATGTACAAGCGGCAGGACCAGAACCTGGGGCTGATTTCGCCGGAATTCTGACCAATTCCGGAACACCTTCAACGCTGTGCCTGCTTTTTTCGTAAACCTCCTGTAACCTCATTCGTCTACATAACCAGGGGAGGTCTCATGAAAAGCATCAGAAATCTGCTTGTCGTCGCCGCCGTGCTGTCGCTCGCAGTGCCCGCGTTTGCCAGGCTGTCGAAGTACAAGGACTGGGCGAACAGCCCGGAGGGGTACTTCATGACGAAAGCCGAGCGGGACCAGTGGTCCAGAATCGACTCGGATAGCGACGCCGAGAAGTTCGTCGCCGACTTCCTCGCGCGCCGCCCAGCGAACTTCGAGAAGGAAGTCGCCGATCGCGCCGCGATGGCCGACCAGCACCTGACCATCGGAAAGACCAAGGGCTCCCAGAGCCTCCGCGGAAAGATCGTCATCCTCCTCGGCACGCCGACGTCGATCGACCAGGTCGACCAGGCGATCACCGATCCGGGACATCGCGACAATCCGGTCACCGCCGGCGCGTATTCGAACGCGAGCGGCGCGGGCGCCGGTGACACTGACCGCAACGCGGACGCCATGGGCGCCGTCGGCAATGGTCTGGCGACCGGCAAAGTCATCCGCAACATGCACTTCAATTACAGCGGCGACGCCGCCAAAGCGGTCGGCAAGAAGCAGATCGACATCACGGTTCAGGTCGACCCGAACACCGGGAGAGACTCCATCAACTCACGCGTGGTGGCCAGCGAGGTCAACGCGATGTTCGACACGATCGCCGAGTCCTCGATCAAGAAGTAACTTCCCATGAAACGGCTCGCGGTTTTCGCGATCGCGGCAGCGCTGGTCTTACCGGCGCTGCCGGCTTTCGGCCGTCTGGCGAAGTATCAGGACTGGCCGAATACGCCTCCCGGCTATTTCATGACGCACGCGGAGCGCGTGCAGTGGTCGAAGCTCGAGTCCGACACGGACGCCGAGAAATTCATCGCGGACTTCTTCGCGAGGCGGCCGGAGAGTTTCCAGAAGGAAGTCGCAGACCGTGCGGCCAATGCCGACAAGTATCTGTCGATCAGCACGACGCCGGGATCCAAAACCCTCCGCGGAAGAGTGGTCATTCTCTTCGGCGTGCCGACGGCGATGGACGTCACCGATCAGCCGGTGATCACCGCCGGCAAGCGCGACAACGCGATCGTCGCCGGCATCTACTCGAACGCGAATACGCAGGGGTCGTCGAGCGGCGAGCCGTACGGAATGGTGAACGGCGGTCTGCCGAGCGGCAAGACCGTGAGGATCTTCCACTTCAACTATCAGGGCCCGATCGCGAGGACCGTGGACCGAAAACAGATCGACGTCGCCGTGGAAGCTGACCCCGTTTCGGGGAAGGACCGGATTGCCTCACGCTCCGAGCAGGACGACCTCGAGTCGATGTTCGAGATCGTCGCGCAATCGTGGATCAAGAAGTAGGCGTTACCATACACGGCGTGCCTGACGCACAGGAAGACTATGTCCAGACGACGGTGGAGTCGCTCCGTTCCGCGGAAATGGACGAGCTGGCGCTCCGGCTGGTCACCGGCGAAGACGGTCTGGATCGCATCATCGCCCGCCCGCGCGTCCAGAAGCCGGGCCTCGCCTTCGCCGGCTACTACGAGTACATCAAGCCGTGGCGCGTGCAGATCATCGGCGCGTCCGAAACGAAGTATCTCGAGTCGCTGCCGCCGCGCCTCCGCGAGAAACGCGTCCGCGAGGTAGCGGCGCTCGACGTCTCGACCTTCATCGTCACGAAGGGGATCGCGCCGCTCGAGGAGTTCCGGCACGAGTGCGAGAAGCGCTCGGTGCCGCTCTTCTCCACGCCGGCGATGTCGTCGACGACCATCACCCGCACGCAGTACTTTCTGGAAGAGACGATGGCGCCGCGGCTCACGATGCACTCCGGGCTCCTCGACGTCTACGGCATCGGCGTGCTTCTGCTGGGCGACAGCGGCATCGGCAAGAGCGAGTGCGCGCTCGACCTGGTCTACCGCGGACACCGGCTGATCGCGGACGACCTGGTGGTCGTCCGGCGCCACCCGAACGACGTCCTCCTCGGCTACTCGAACGACCTGCTGCGCCATCACATGGAGCTGCGCGGCATCGGCATCATCGACATCAAGGACCTTTTCGGCGTCGCCTCGACGCGCGACGTCAAGCCGATCGACCTCGTCGTGAAGCTCGAGAAGTGGGTCGAAGGGACGGAGTACGACCGCCTCGGCATCGCCGGCGAGACGTTCGAGCTCCTCGGCGTTTCGAAGCCCTACGTCCGCCTCCCGGTGGCGTCGGGCCGCAATCTGGCCCTACTCGTCGAGATCGCGGCGCGAAATCACCTCATGAAACTGCAGGGCTACGACTCCGCGCGCGCGTTCACGCAGAAGATCGACGAGATGATCGCCGACAAGGGAAGCATCAGCGAGTCGCTGCCGCACTCGAATCACGAGGAGGTCACGAGCTCCACGATCCGCAGCGCGAACACGCGGCAGATGATGCAGCCGGGCGTCCTCGATCGCGTGAGGAGGCAGCGGTGAGGACGTTCCTCCGCTCCTCATGATCGGCCCCAAGTACCTCGTCATCATCACCGGCCTCTCGGGCTCCGGAAAGTCGTACGTCCAGTCGACGCTCGAGGATCTCGGCTTCTACTGCAGCGACAACCTTCCGCTCGCGCTGATCGAGCCGTTCCTCGAGGAGGTCGCGGCGCACGAGAACGCCACGCGCGTCGGGGTCGTCGTCGACGTCCGCACGCACGATTTCGCAAAGATCTTCCCGAACTTCTATCGCGACCGGATCCAGAAGCTCGTTCCGAACTGCGTCCTGATCTTCCTCGAAGCGAGCGACGAAGTGATCGCGCGCCGCTACAGCGAGACGCGCCGTCCGCATCCGATGGCGAAGGATCTCCCGGTGCTGGAGGCGATCCAGCGGGAGCGGTCCGAGCTGCGCGAGGTGAAGGCGCTCGCGAACATGGTGCTCGACACCTCGCAGTTCTCGGTCCACGAGCTCAAGGCCGAGGTGATGAAGCGCTTCCGGCTGCCCGGCTACGAGCCGAGCATGCTGATCACCGTGATCTCATTCGGTTTCAAGTACCAGACGCCGTACAACCTCGACCTGCTGTTCGACGTCCGCTTCCTTCCGAACCCGCACTTCATCGAAGAGCTGCGGCCGAAGACCGGCCTCGACCCCGAGGTGATCGCGTACCTCCACGAACAGCCGGAGTACGACGACTTCTACGCCCGCCTGCTCGACTTCGTGACCTATCTCGCGCCGCAGTACCGCCGCGAGATGAAGAGCTACCTGACGATCGGAATCGGCTGCACCGGCGGCAAACACCGCAGCGTCGCCGTCGCCCAACGCCTCGGCGACGACCTTTTGCAGCGCGGCTACACGGTAGAAGTCATCCACCGCGATCACAAGCGATGAGGGTTAGGGGCGCATTACCTTCCGCTCGAAGTGGATCGCGACCTCGCCGTGATACTTGACGTGCTTCCCATGCACTTGAAGGGGACGAAACCACCACTTCCGCACGGTGGCAAGAGCGCTCTCGCTCAATCCGAACGGAAGCTGAGTTGCACGCGCCGCGAGGATTTCGCCGTACTCGGACACGACGACCTCGACCCACACTGCTCCGGCAATCCTGGCTTTGATGGCCACGTCGGGGTAAGAAGGCAGCAGCTCATCCCGCGCAAGCGCGCGGAGCTCCTGCGACGTCAGAGGAACTGACGACATCTCGTCGAACAAAGCGCTCGGGTACGGGCGGTTTCTCGTGGCTGCGTCAACGAAGACGCCCGGCCCTGGAATTAGGTCCACTTTCTCGTCGAGCAGCTTCGCTGAGGCTAGATCGATGCGGCGTGTGTGTCCGGCAATCGCGAGCACGAGGATCGCGCTCTCTTCACTGTCGAACGACGGCGTTACGATGTCGAACTCATCCCCTGCGTTCGCGATGTCGCTCTTCGTGAGAATGTCCGCTACGGACAGGCGCGCCACAGTGGAGCCATCCGGACGGATGACCGTCACGGCTGCGTGCGCGGCCTCGACGGAACCGTAACACCCGGAGCGCAGCGGCCGGACGATCGCGACGTAACCCGTATCGGAAACGAGCACGGTCCCGTCATCGTCGACCGGAATCGAGAACTCCGACAAACGCTTCCGTGTATTTGCTTCATAGACCGCGAACGAGATCGTTTCCCGTCGTTTCGGCGGCGGCGGGTCGTCGTCAGACGCCGGCGGATCGAAGTTCATGATCGTATCGGCACGCGCGCTCTCGAAGTCCTTCACTCCCTCATACCAGCGCTCGATCACCAGATAGCGGCCATTGCTGGAAACCACCGGCTCGTTCGTCAGAATGTCGTCCGGTTGATACGACCTCAGCGAGCAGGCCTTTGCCGCACCTCGGCCGAGGACGATCAGGAGTGCCGCGATCAAGAAGCGACGCATCCCACCCAGGCTACGCCGCCCGCCCGACGTCGTGCGTCAGAAAGATGTGACAGGGTATGATTCTTGGCTGCGGTTCTGAGAGAAGGGTCAATTGTGGTCGGTGGTCTGATCGTTACACACGGAAATCTTGCGTACGAGCTGCTCAAGGCGGCTCAAAAAATTGAAGCGAATCTGACGGGCATCGAGGCGGTGCCGCTGGAGTGGACCGATACGGTGGACGAGGCGCGGGAGAAGATCCGCGCGGCCCTCGACCGGATCGGCCCCGATCGCTCGGTCATCATCTTCACCGACATGTTCGGCGGCACGCCCTCGAACATCAGCCTCTCGTTTCTGGAGCAGGGACGGGTGGAGATCGTCACCGGCGCGAACCTGCCGATGATCGTGAAGTTCGCGATGCTGCAACAGGAAGCGAAAGACGTCACGGCGCTGGCGCACACGATCACAGAGAAGGGATCGAAGGCGATCCGCGTCGCGTCCGACCTGCTCGCCGCGACAGCCAACGGAGCCGTTCGTTGACGGAGCGTTCCCTCGAGATCAAGAACAAGCTCGGACTCCACGCGCGCGCTGCAGCGAAGCTCGTGCACACCGCGGCGCGGTTCAAGTCCGACATCAAGATCCGGAAGGGCGACGAAGAGGTCGACGGAAAGTCGATCCTCGGCATTCTGCTGCTCGCCGCCGGCCGCGGCTCGACTATCCTCGTCAAGGCGGACGGTCCCGACGAGCGCGACGCGCTCGATGCCATCGAGAAGCTGATCGAGGCGAAGTTCGATGAAGCGGAGTAGGTAGAATGGTCGCGTGACCATCACCCCCACCAAGTCGCGGCCGGACGTTCGTACCTACAAGGGCATCGGCGTCTCTCCCGGAATCGCCATCGGCCGTGCGGTGATCATCGAGAAGCGCGTCGCGTCGGTGTACCGCGTTCCGATCCGGGACGAGGAGGTCGACGGCGAGGTCACCCGCTTCCTGGAGGCGCTCGAGAAGACCCGCGACGAGCTGCTGGAGCTGAAGCAGAAGGTCAGCCGCTCGATGGGCGACGAGTACGCCTCGATCTTCGACGCGCACGCCATGATCGTCAGCGACGCCTCGTTCGCCGACAAGGTCGTGCAGAAGATCGAGGAGGAGCAGGTCAACGCCGAGTGGGCGCTCTCCGAGGTCGAGGAAGAGCTGCAGGCGCGCTTCGCGTCATTCGACGACGAATACCTGCGGGAGCGCGTCGCGGACGTCAAGGACGTCACGCAGCGCGTGCTCGTGAATCTGCAGGGGATCGCGCACCACGACGTCTCCGAGATCACGCACGACGTCATCATCCTCGCCGACGATCTGACGCCGTCGGACACGATTCATTTCAACCGCCGGCCGATCGTCGGATTTGCGACCGAGGCGGGCGGCCGGACGTCTCACACGTCGATCATCGCGAAGTCGCTCTTCATGCCGGCCGTCATCGGAGTCCCGCGCCTCACGAAGATCGTCGATAACGACGAGCTGGTGATCGTCGACGGCTACGAGGGAACGGTCGTCGTCAATCCGACGCAGGCGATGGTGTCCGAGTACCGCGGACGCGTCACGCGTCACGAGGAGCAAGAGAACAAGCTCCTCAGCAACCGCAACGTCTCGGCGGTGACGAAGGACAACATCCAGATCTCGCTGCAGGCGAACATCGAGCTGATCGAGGAGCTCGAGGACGCGGTGAAGTACGGCGCGGAAGGCATCGGGCTCTATCGCTCCGAGTTCCTCTACATCTCGAAGTCGCCGCTGCTGCCGACCGAGGAGGAGCACTTCAACGTCTACCGCCGGCTCGCGGAGTCGGTGGCGCCGAACTGGTGCGTCATCCGGACGTTCGACCTCGGCGGGAAAAAGGTCGCGGCGACGATCACGGGCAAGAAGGAAGACAACCCGGTCCTCGGGTTGCGCGCGCTGCGCCTCTGCATGCGCCACCGCGACATGTTCAAGACGCAGCTCCGCGCGTTGCTCCGCGCCTCGGCGTTCGGCAAGATCAAGATCATGTTCCCGCTCGTGTCGGGCGTGCAGGAGCTCCGGCAGGTCAAGACGCTGGTGCGCGAGCTGATGACCGACCTCGACGCGGAGAAGATCGCGTACAACAAGGACCTCAAGATCGGGATCATGATCGAGGTGCCGTCGGCGGCCGTCATCGCCGATCTCCTCGCGACGGAGGCCGATTTCTTCGCCATCGGGACGAACGATCTCATTCAGTACTCGCTCGCGATCGACCGCGCGAACGAGAACGTCAGCTACCTCTACGAACCGCTGCACCCCGCGCTGCTGCGGCTGATCAAAGGCGTCATCGACGCCGGCAAGCGCGCCGGGATTCCGGTCTCGATGTGCGGCGAGATGGCGTCCGATCCGATCTACGCGGTCATCCTCCTCGGACTCGGTCTCGAGATCTTCTCGATGAATCCGTCGAATGTTCCGGTCGTCAAGGACGTCATCCGGAACGTGCGGTACCGCGACTGCCGGCGCATCGCCGAGATCGCGCTGCAGAAGAAGACGGCGCAGGAGATCGAGGAGTTCGTGATCGAGAGCGTCGCGATGCGCTTCCCGCAGGGACTGGTGAACACGTCCGCATGAGCGACGAGCTCTTTCGCACCCGCGACGTCCACCGCGTCCCGAAGCCGTGGGGGTACGAGCTGATCTTCGCCAAGACGTCGCGATACGTCGGGAAGATCCTGCACATCAAGCAGGGCGAGACGCTCAGCCTGCAGTATCACAACGTGAAGGAAGAGACGCTGTTCGTCGTCCGCGGCGAGTTGAAGCTGACCGTGGAGAGCGACGGCGACCGGCGCGAGCTGCCGCTGCGGGAAGGGGAGTCGTTTCACATCCCGCCGCGCCTGATCCATCGGATGGAAGCGGTCGTCGATACCGACGTCGCCGAGGTGTCGACCCCGGAGCTCGATGACGTCGTGCGGCTCGAAGACCGGTACGGCCGGGAGGGGACGAGCGCGCCATGAGGGTTTGTGCGAATGCACGCCCCTCACCCG